>JAHDHG010000063.1 GCA_020631435.1 Bacteriovoracaceae bacterium
AATTCAATTCAAAAAAGCACCTTTCAATTTTCTGATTATAAGAATCAGAGTCATTCTTTAGTCTTAAATCAATAAATCCTCTTAGAACTCTAGTTAAATTCTTAATCTTATGATTAATAATCTGAATAACTTCGATCTGAGGTATTTCTATTTTTTCCATTATTATAATATTTATTATACATTTAGCAGGTGAAAATATCTAAAAAAATATGCTTAGTTGGTGACGAAACAGTTGGTAAAACCAGCATTTCAAATAGATTCTCTGACAACTCTTTCAGTGAATCATATAAAGCTACAATTGGAGTTAAACTTTTTCAAAAAACACTAAATGTAAATTCAAGAGATATCAGTTTAATTGTTTGGGACATTCAAGGAGGAAAAGAGATTATTTCTTCACCTCAACAATACTATCGATCTGCACATGGTCTTTTTTTTGTTTGTGACATATCTAATGAAGCGAGTATTTCAAATCTAGATTTTTATATTGATATAGTAAAAACTAAATATCATTCGGCAAAGAAATTTCTTCTTATTAACAAAATTGATTTAAAGGATTACTTACATAATATTGAAATAATAGAGAAAAAATATTCTAATTTATTCTCTGGGATTTTCAAAACATCTGCAAAAGAAGGAATTGGAGTACAGGAAGCATTTATAAAAATGGCTGAGAGCTTTATTGAATGAATTTACTTATAATTGAAGATAATAGTTTAGATTTAGAAATTATATCCATCGCAATAAGTGAGTTAAAACTCAATGATGATATTTCTATTCAGATTCTAAAAAGCAAGAATGATATATTAAATTTTCTAAACTCTCCAAAAACAACAATAGATGTCATACTCTCCGATATGAATTTAATTGAAATCAATGGACTTGAAATTATAAAAATGTTTAAAAATGAAAAATATCAAGATGTACCTTATATTTTCTTTACTAGCTCCTTGTACGAAGAAGAAGTTGAAGAAGCATACTTAAACGGAGCTTCCGATTACATAATCAAACCAGAGAGTTTTGAAGATAATTGTAAGGTAATTAAAAAAATATTTGAGGTTTATGGAAAGTAAATTATTTCAAATTGATCAGTTCAACTTTGATGGATGGTGGATCTATGATCCGAACTCTGACAAAGAATTTTTCTTAGCTCCACACTTAAAAGAAATACTCGGGTTAAAAGATAGTGCTATTCCATACGAACTACATTGGTTCATTGAAAGAATTCACCCTGATGATAAAGAGCAGTTTGAAAAAACAATCACATCATCGAATCTAAAAAATGAAACTATTGAGTACAGAATATTAACAAATGCTCAAGAGTATATTTGGGTCCTCTGCAGAATTAATAGAGAAAAAAAGAGGATCTCAGGAATTCAAACAGACATAACAGAACAAAAAGAAACAGAATTGCAGCTGGCTAGGTCAAATAAAGAATTAGAGCAATTTGCCTATGTCACATCTCATGATCTCCAATCCCCCATTAGACATATTTGGACCTTTTCAGATTTATCAAAAAAATATATTAAAGATGGCAATATTGAAAAAGCAGAAGAAAGCATTGAGAAGGTTATTCAAACTTGTGCTCATATAAAAAATTTAGTTCAAGATTTATTAAATTACTCAAGACTTGGAAGAGATGAGCTTATATTTGAAAAAGTACAAATAAGTGAAGTTTTAAATTCAGCTCAGGAAATCATTTCATCACAGTTTGGCGAAGATTCTATTATTTATGAGATTATTGGAGATAAATATTCCGAGATAAAGGTTAACAAAGAATATATGATTGATAGTTTTGTTAACCTTATGTCAAACTCGATAAAGTATTCATCAAAAAAAAGATCTCCAAAGTTAATCATAAAAATCTCTAAGAAAAAAGCATTCACTGAGTTCGAATTCAAAGATAACGGCATCGGAATTAGTAAGAATGAACTAGAATCAATTTTTAATATTTTTAAAAGAACTTCCAATTCAAAAAATATTAAGGGCCAAGGAATTGGTTTGTCATCTGTAAAAAGAGTCATTGAATTACATGGAGGCAGAATGTATGTAAGCTCAGAGGTTGATATTGGAACTAATTTTAACTTCACCATAAAAAACTAATTGCTTCTTTCAAATTTTCAAGTATAAGTTAGTTAAGAAGTGATTAAATTAGAAACTCTTTAAAGCTTTCCTGTTCTAATTTATATAATTACTTTGATGAAAGCTCTATTAAAACAAAGGAGCTATATGAAAAACCATCTTTATTTTCTAGAAAAGACTTTAAAAATCGCTAACGAATCAGTTAAAAATGGTAACCATCCATTTGGAGCATTGATTGTCCAAGATAATAAAATCATTTGTGAATCAGGTAATGAAGTGGAAACAAGAAATGATATTACTGCACATGCAGAATTATTATGCATTCAAAAATTTCAGACTTATCAATCAAAAAATTATGCAACATTATTTACTAGCTGTGAGCCCTGTGCAATGTGCTTAGGCGCAATTTATTGGTCAAATATTAACGAAATTATCTTTGGATGTTCTAACTCTCAGCTTTCAAAGATTGTGGATGGGACCTTGGAAATTAAATCTGAAGACCTTTTATTAAATGGAAAAAGGAAAATTAAAATCCATGACTACAGTAATATGAAAAAATTTAAAGAAATTCATATAAATTTCTGGAAATAATAAAAAAAAAGCCTCTACTTAAATAGAGGCTTTTTTTGTTGGTACTCCCAAGGGGATTCGAACCCCTGTTACCGCCGTGAAAAGGCGATGTCCTAGACCGGGCTAGACGATGGGAGCACGGATTAGGTTAGTTAAAATTAAATGGTGATCCCGCTGTGACTCGAACACAGGACCCCCTCCTTAAAAGGGAGGTGCTCTAACCAACTGAGCTACGAGACCACGCAATTAACTAGATCTAAAATTTAGGGGTTAGACTTCTAAAAGTCAATTTGAAATTTTTAAGATTTAATACTTTTAAAAGACATAATAATCTCAAAATGCTAAATATCACTTTAAATGATAAAAAACGAGCAAAAAACAGTATCTTTCCATACTTTAGGGTGCAGGCTTAATTTCTCCGAAACTGGAAGTATAGCCAAGAAATTTGAGGATAATGGCTATAAAATAGTGCCATTTGAATCGAGTTCTGATGTTGTTTACCTTAATACATGCACAGTAACAGATGGCGCAGATTCAAGTTGTAGAAACTTGATCAGAAAAGCGAAAAAAAGTAATCCTAATTCAAAAATAATTGTTACTGGTTGCTATGCTCAAATGGAAGCAGAGAAACTCCAATCGATGCCAGAAGTGGATCTGATCCTAGGAAATACTGAAAAATATAAAGTCTTTGATTATTTAAATCTAAAGAAACATGAAGCAAAAATTGATTTAACAAATGAGTTCTGGGGTGCTTACTCAACTCCTTCAGACTTTAAGCACACACGAGGATTTTTAAAAATCCAAGATGGGTGCAATTATATTTGTAGCTTTTGCATCATCCCTTTTGCCAGGGGAAGGTCACGAACAATTTCAATCCAAGAAGCAAGGTCTAATGCAAAAGCGATGATTAATGAAGGATATAAAGAAATTGTTCTAACTGGTGTTAATATTGGTGAATACGAGAAAAGTGGGAATAGACTAGAAGACCTAGTTTCTGAGATAGTACAGATCGATGGATTAAAAAGATTAAGACTTTCATCTGTTGAGCCGAACACTATCACTAAAACATTACTAGAAACCTTAAAGGAATCTGGAAAATATCAAAATCATTTCCATATCCCTCTCCAAAGTGCTTCTGATCGAATTCTTAAATCGATGAGAAGAAAGTACTCTATCAATGAATATAGAGAAAAACTTCAGTTAATAGAATCTTATTTCCCACATGCTGCAATCGGAGCAGATATTATTACTGGCTACCCTCAAGAGTCTATAGATGAATTTGAAGAAACATACAATTTTCTTGAATTATCTCCTATTACTCATTTTCATGTTTTTCCTTATTCAAAAAGAAAGGGAACTTCTGCATCAAAGCTAGAAGGACATATTTCCACTCAATTAAAAAAAGAAAGAGTAAAAATTTTAAATTCCCTTGGAGATAAAAAGATTGAAAATTACTCTAAACAGTTTCAAGGATTAGCTTCAGAAGTACTTTTTGAGCAAAAGAAAAAAGGTTACTGGGAAGGTTACACACCTGAATTTCTGAGAGTAAAAGTCACTTCGGATCAAGATTTAAAAAATAAAATCATTAATACAAAAATTATCTCGAGTTATTCAGATAAATGTCACCAAATGACAGGTGTTTTACCAGAAAACGCGTTGCGGTAAAATTTACATCGACCCATCACTTCTCTAATATTTGGCTATGAAAATTTTATCCTTATTTATACTTATTTCGAGTGCCTCATTTTCTAAACCCAATTATGATTTAATAGCGAGATCTTCTGTCAACGAAGGATTTAATATACCTAAAAATTCTCCCTTGAAGGGAATTTCTCCGAAGATAAATAGCAACGGTTTCATTACTTACAAAAGACCGATAAGCTCATTGCAAAACACTGAAATTATATATCTTGGAAACTCTGAGGAACAATTAAACATCTTTGAGTCCAAAGAAGGCCAATATGTCAGTAATCCTATTTTTTCAGGAGACGAAGTTTTATTCTACACTTTCAACGTCGGTGGAGTTGATCAAGTCTATATTTCTAAAGATCAAAAAAAAATAATTCCATTATTTAATCCTAGTAAATCAAAGATCATTGAAATAAGAGAAATTTACAAATTTCAAAATCATTTATATTTCCGAGGATCAAGCTTCGATGGGATATGGGGAATTTATAAGTATGATCTTAAAAAGAAAGAGTTGAAAAAAGAATTTACCGTTGGACAAAAATTTAATGGAAAAACAATATCTTACATTTTCTCTTTAAAAATGAAAAAACACTTTGCCACTTGTAAAGTACGATTTGACTCACTAAATGAAGAAAGCCCTGAGCTATTTATACGATTTAATTTCAAAACCAATGAACATAAAGTTATTGCCTATAACAAACTATTCAGAAATGATTCCAAATTTACATCTTTTAGAAATTCCGCTGCTATAAATTCAATTGGGAATATCGCATTTACGGCCCTTTCCAAGGGAAGAAGAGCTATCTTTCTCAATTATCTTAAATCAAACTCTAATTATAAAATCGTAGATGATTCAAATAGATCAATTCATAGTTTTGCATTTTTTGATATTAGTTTAAATAATTCAAATTTCATTACATTCAGAGCAATTGATTCAAAGAAAAGAGAAAACTTATTCCTAGCAAAGAAAAATGAAACTAGAAAAATACTTAAAAAATTTCAATATATTTACAATGAGAAGAAAGAAAAATCTGTGGTCATGCATGAAATTGAAACTCCTCCATTTGGGGGAAGTCCTATCATTAATAATAACAATAGCATTCTTTTAAATATCAGCGTAAGACCGCTTGATCCATACACTTTAAAACCAGCAGATATTCAATCAGCGATATTGAAGATATCTAATTCTGAGTTAATTTTTGATTAATGAAGTCAAAAAAAAATAGGTTCTTCCCACTTTTTATTACTCAATGTTTGAATGCATTTAATGATAATGCTTTCAAGAACTCACTTATTCTCATCATTACTTACGAGTCTCTTTCTGCTTACGGATTAAATACCAAAGAAATAATTTCAGTAGCTACTTTCCTGTTCACATTACCTTATTTGATGTTCTCATCTTATGCTGGAAATCTTACAGATAGAACGAGTAAAGATAAATTAGCCCGAACAATTAAGTTTCTTGAGATCTTTATCATGGCATTAAGTATTTATGCTATTCCTTCTAGGAACGTAACTTTATTTATTGTCTTGTTATTTTTCATGGGAATGCAATCAACTTTTTTCAGCCCGGTAAAACTATCTATGTTGCCAGAACTTGTCTCTGAGAAAAATTTATTAAAGGCAAATGGAATTTTTTCCATGGGAACATTCTTTTCAATTCTTTTCGGAACTGCGGTTGGAGGAATTTTAGTAAAATCATTTTCAGATAACTCTGCATATATCGGGGTTGCACTTACTTTTTTCTCTATCTTAGGATATTTATCTTCTCTTAGAATACCTCATCTGAAGGCCCAAAACACCAAAACAAATACAGACAATTCAATTCTGACATGCTTAAAAAATGCGTTCTCGAATAATACTATAAAATATGCAGTAATATTCTCATCCTGGTTATGGTTTGCTGGAATATATTACTTAAGCACTTTACCATTAATAATTAAAAACTATTTTTTTATGGATGAAACAATTTCTACGCTTTATATGGCAGTGTTCTCAATTGGTATTGCAATTGGATCACTCGTTTCATCAAAAGTTTCAAAGAACTTTTCAATAAGTAAATGTATCTTTACAGGTATATTAGGAATGACCCTCTTTCATATTATAGGATCTTCATTAATTCAAAAACCTGATATAATTCAAAATTCTTATGGAGGGATTGAAGCTTTTTTAAATAATCAAAAAGCAATTTTTCTCTTAATAACGATCTCAATTGTTTCAATATTTGGAGGAATGTTTATCGTCCCTCTTCAGACTCTTGTTCAATTAACAGCTGACCCAAAAGAATGTGCAAGGATGATATCAGCATTAAATATTTTTCAAGCTATCGCTTTATTAAGTTCGTCGGCATTGCTTTTTATTCTTTACCGAATAGGGTTAGATACTCATGAGCATTATTACGTTCTCATCATTTTATATCTTTTAGTATGTATTACTATCCTCCCAAAACTAAAATACTTAAACCACCAAAAATGAAAAAAACAGTTTATCAAGGTAAATACATTAAAGTTGAAGAAGAAACAATTAATGGAAATAACTGGGAGAAAGTTATTCTTCAAGGTGGAATAATTGTTTATCCATTTACAGGCAAAGATACTTTGCTTTTAGTTAAGGAAATAAGGCCTCATGAAAATCCAAGCATAAGAGTTAAACCAGTTACTGGGATTTTTGAAAAAGAATTTAGTATTTTTGAAAATGCCAATAGAGAAATGCAAGAAGAGATAGGTTTTAAGTCTGATAATTTAGAACTTCTTCTAAGTACGAAGACATCTGGTACACTCAATGGATTTCAGCATTTTGTTATAGCAAAAGATTTAGAACCTTCTAAACTCCCCAATCCAGACGGAGAAGAAACTATTCAAGAGGTCATTGAAGTAAATATAAATGATCTGATTAAAGATCTCATTGAAGGCAAAATCAATTACAGGTCATCTTTTCTAGGGATTTATCATCTTCATTTAAAAAATTTAATTGCATAAATTTCTGTTGAAATCATCTGAATAAATTATTTCATTGCTTAATGCAGGTAATATTTTTTCAAGATCAGAGCAGATTTTTTCTTTCTTCGCGATCTCTAGTTTTTCACTTTTAAAAACTGTTGAATCAAAGTAAATATTCATGAAAGAGATTAAAAAGAGATCAGTATCATTATTTTTATAGTGATCAATAATCTTGAACTGATTTGCGATTATTTTTCTAAAAACAGATTCCATAAGTTTAAATGATTTCTGATCAGATAAATTTAGTGTTTTATTATTTTTTACAAACAAGTAATTAAAGATAGCTGCAACTTTGTATTTATCTGTGAAAACTAAATTACAAGGCTGAACGTAATCACCTTCTTCATCATAAGAAAAAGTTGATAATCTACTTGAACTTAATATTTTAAAGACATCTCCAAAATCTGAATAATACTCAAAGCTCTCTAGCTCTCTATTCATTTCCAGACATCTTACATTTTTAAACTTTCTATTTTTCCCTATTATTACGTAATGGGCAAAGTAATCTGCATACAATTCATGCAAGAAGCCATACATTCTCTTTTCATTTGTTTTTTTATTAAATGGAAATTCTACGAATGAAGGGGTATTTAGCTTTGTAAAATTAAACTTCTCTTCCTTACTACCCCATAGGTAATTAGATAAATAATGATGGCCATACTCATGAGCAACAACAAATGGAAAATACCAAAAAGGCACACCACCAAACATCTTGGTACTATCTACCTGATCGTTAAATTCTAAGAATTCTTCACTGGCAGGATAGATATTAATACCTGGGCCTTCATACATGGAACTCTCATAGTTATTAAAAGTAGCATTATTCGCTAATAGATAATAATAATGTATTGTCTCATCGCCTTCATCTCTCGAACCAACATAGATCTTTTTTGATGGTTGAATGAATATGCTGACCTTGGGAATTCTGTTCGTATTAACTCTATAGCTCTCTAGAGAATTAGCAACATCATTTAATGATGCGGCAGTATTTATAGAAATTTGTTCTAATGATCTCTCAGGATATAAATGTTCTGGGCATACCTTAACTTTACTTCCTATTACATCTATCCCGTCACCCATAAACCCCATGACGGAATTTATATACATTGAAGAAAATAATTTTTTTGAATTTGATATCTCTTTTTTATTCCAAACTATTCTTCCAGATGGTCCATCAACTAGTTTTGTATAAAATGTCCCCTTGAAATTTGATGCGCATTTTTTATCTGCTGGAAAACTTTCAAAAAATACAGGAGGCATTGGAGAAATATCTCTTATAAATTCGGGCTTTTGCTCAACTGTTTTTTTATCATCTGACCCACATGACGCAAGTAGTAAGATTAAAATAAAATATCTCATAGATTTTGTTTATGAAAAAATAAACTAATTGAAAAGATTAAAATCTGTCGTCTAACTTCATTACAAAATTAGGTGCCGAAAACTTCATAAGGAAGCTCTTATTTACAACTTTATTTAAATGTTTTGACGAAACGCTAAAAAAGTAGGCAGAGACTAAATTATCTTTTAAAAAAACAGTATGCCCTTTTTCGGCAAACTTTCTCATAATAAAATCAGAATCAAGAAGAAGTATATCTCTTATCATAAATGTGTCATTCATGTATAAAATCACACAATAATCAGACATCTCAACTAGAGACTTTCTAATTTTAACGCCCTTCGGTGAAGATCTATCTTTCCAATATGTGATAACCTCAACTCTCTTTCCTTCAGCAGTATAGAAATCAAAACCTCTTTGAGAGCTTGATTTAATCTGCTTTAAACCTAGAATACACTTCGCGTACCACTCACCAAGTTGAACAGGAAGGTTTTTTCCATTATTAATGACATGCTTTTTTCTTAATACTGAATAAGCATTTACTACGGTTTCAACCGCATCTAGGATCTCAAGCTCATCTGGGTAATGAAGTAAACCAATTTGTCTTTTGGCCTTTATAGTCAGCTTTTTATTAAATTGCTTTTTATACCAATCTGCAAAATGCTCATCTTCTAAAAAGTCAGCAGAGCTGAATACGAAACCTTTTTCTTGAAGGTTAGAAAACTCTTTAATTTCTGGAAACTTTTTTGATACAACTGATATCGGCACATAATTATGCACCGAGTCACCCATCACAAAGACTGGGTCTTTATTATAGCTGGATGATCCATGAGTTTCAGAAGAAAACTCACGAGCCAGCTCGTAAATTTCGTTTTTCACAGCTTAACCGCCTAAATTTTTAACTTTAAATCAAATACAATCTGAGTCTAACATGACACAAATCAAAGGACTAGTTGGGTAATGTCATCTTCAAGTGAATTAACAGTATGCGCTAGCGAACTGTTTTTACTTAAAAAGTATAAACAATATAATTTGAAATCATCTTTTTTAGATTGGATGAAGTCTTGATCAAATGAAGAAGAATCACTAATCATTGCATGCTCTCCAAGTAACCAAGCGACAGTAATATGCGAAGTCATCATCAAGATATCATGACAGTGTTGGAATATTTGATTGAACTTCTTCTCCGACGCCCAACCTGTTATTTTTTCCATTACTTTTTGATAAGTACCCAATGCATGAATTAACGTTTTCTTTTCAGTAATAAAATCATCTGATAATTTTTCAGTAAAATTAGAAATTTCACCTAATAATTTTTTCAAAGTTTTTCCCTGATCTTTTAAAATTTTTCTCATAACAAGATCTGTAGCTTGTATCCCATTAGTGCCTTCATAAATTTTTCCAATAATCGTATCTCTTACAAATTGCTCTACTCCGTACTCTTGGCAAAAACCATAACCACCATGAATTTGAACTGAATCGACACTTACAGCTAGACCTTCTTCTGTACAATAAGATTTACAAATTGGAGTCATTAACCCAACCATGTCTTCATCGTCTTGATCAAAAAGATTTGCTGTATACAAAGTTAATGCTCTCATTCCTCTAGATAATGCTCTTGATTTTAAAAGCATTCTTTTAACATCAGGGTGATGAGCAATTTCTTTTTTAAACTGAGATCTTTCTAAAGAATATTTTTTTGACATTTCAAAAGCTAAGCTTCCTTGAGATTCTCCTTGAATCCCGCACAGAAGTCTTGCTTCATTCATCATAATAAACATTGTTGCCATTCCATCGAACTCTTCACCTAATAACCAGCCTTTACACTCTCCTTCTCCACCAAAAGTTAACTCACAAGTTGCTGATGCATGAATTCCCATTTTATGTTCAATTTTAGTACAAACGACATTATTTGAATCACCAAGAGATTGATCATCATTAACCAGTAGCCTTGGAACAAGGAATAGAGATATTCCTTTAGTTCCTTCTTCACCTTTAGGTGTTCGTGCTAGCACAAGATGAATAGTATTTTCGTAAAGATCAGTTTCACCACTAGAGATGAAAATTTTTACTCCTTTAATGTTATAGCTTCCATCATCATTAGGTGTAGCTGTAGATCTTAAAGCTCCTACATCAGACCCTGCACCCGATTCAGTTAAGCACATTGTTCCATTCCAACGACCATCCATTATTCCTGGAATATATTTTTCTTGAAGATACTTTGAACCTTTAAGATGAATCACGTTTAGAGCTGACTTAGAAAGACCAGGGTACATAGTATATGCACAGTTCGCTCCCGTTCCCAAGGACTCAATCATCACCTTGAAAGTTTCTGCAACTGGTGTACCTCCTATTTCCTCAGGGAAACCAAGACTAAACCATCCATTAGCATAATAATTCTTAGAAACCGATTTTAAGCATTCAGGCGAAAAAACTTTGCCATCTTGAAGCTTTACACCTTGTAGATCGGAAGGCTCTCTAGAAGGAAATATTTCATTCTCTACAAACTTTATAAACTCAAGCATTATTCCTTTATAGTCACTTTCTTCTAAACCATATTTTGAATGTTCTTGAATTTTTAAAAACTTAAAAAGATTAAACTCAATATCTTTACTATCGACAGAATACTTACCCAAGATAAACTCCTTATTTCTATTATTTAGAATAAAAGAAGTACCGATAAAAAAAAAGGACTGAAATAAATTCAGTCCTTAAAAAAGAGAGAGATAAAGTATATTTAGTTATTACTGGCAGTAATAATTAACTCCATAATTTCCAATCCAAGTTAATGCTTTAACGTATTCTGTTCTTTGAGTTTCAAAAACTCTTAAAAGCTCTACTGAATCAGTTTGAACTGTAATAAGTGGGTTTAAATAAAGTGGAAGATCAGGGCTAATAATATGTACAACCGTTCTTCCGTTAGCAAGTCTATGAACCACTTCATACCCTAATTTTCTTTCTACATTTTGTTGAGAAATTAAACAAATTGGAATCGGAGTAATTTCAATACTCAAAGATCTTCCAATTTCAGTCTCATTATCAAAAATACTATCTACAATTTCTTCTTTAGTTAGAGAGTCTGAACCTCTTCTATCACCATCTATATCACTAAGAGTCACATTGATCTTATCTGAAGATTCTTCAAAGTCATGCCACAAACCATCTTCTTGAGATAACTCATTGTCTCTAAACCCCCAAGCAGAATCATATTCTCTTTCAACCTCAAGGTCTTTATCAAAGAATTGATCTTCAAGTTCAGTTACAGATGTAGTTACACCTGAACCACCTGGTACGAATCCAAATAAAGTCGTAGTAGTTACTCCTCTATTTGCGACTGCATCACTACTACTTCCACAAGATGTAAGTAATGTAAATCCAAACATCATAGCTACTATTGATGTCATTTTAAAAAATTTATTTTCCTTTAAGTTTTTCATTCTCCCTCCAGAGATAAAATATTCATACTTCTATATACAAGTATTGTGCCAACTCTAGAGATGATAATTTTGAATACAATGATTAAAGTGAAAAATTTTCTTTTCTTGTGACTAAAAAATAGACAGTTTTATGATTTAAATGAAAGATTTTGAGCTAATAAGCTTCATCTTCAGCGCAGCCTTCATCAGCTTTGGAAAGATCAAAGCCTTCATCCTTACTCTTTTCATTTGCTTCTTTTATTTTCTTTTCAATTTCATCTTCACCATCACATGGAACATCGTGATTATTATCAACTTCTGCGACTTCAGCAGATTCTGATTTAGAAACTTCTATTTTCTTATTCACTGGTGTGTTTTTTGAACATGAAAAACAAATTAATAAAAAACAAATTAAAATTTTCATTAATGAGACCTTTTTAAGTTAACCCTTATTAAGCTAAATAATAATAAACCCAGAAAAAGTACCGTGCAAGAGAAAGCAAAAATTCCATGATCATGCTCATGAGAGTCAATTAAATTCAATTTTATTGGAGAATTTAAATAAAAATAATCAACAATGTATGAAGCTATATAAGAAATACTTATAATTGAGACTAAATTTATTATTACTCCTTTTTTTCCAATATATTTTTGAATGACTGATAAGTTTGAAATATTTGTAGCTGGCCCTGCTAGAAGAAAGATGAGCGCAGTTCCAGGAGATATACCTTTCATAATTAATGACGCTGCAATAGGAGTAGAGGCCGAAGCACATATATAAAGTGGGACAGATAAACTAAGGATGAGAAGTTTATTTGCGTGTGAACCAAAAGTCGAAAATAACTCTTCTGGTATAAAATGAGAAATTGCAGCTCCAAGAACTAAACCAACTAAGAGCCAATTACTCATGTCATCTAATAATTCAACAAAAGAAAAATTTAATATTTTTTGAATTAGATTTTGGTTCTTTTCATGGTGATGAGAATGATCATGATGTTGATGATCACGACCGTGAGAACAACAGTCATCTTTTTTATCCACTCTTTGAATATAATTATAGTCATTAAAAAAATATTGAAAAAAACCAGCCGTTAAAGCGGTAATGAAAGCAACGATAGGCCTAGCTATTGTCAAGAAAGGATCGAGGACACTATAACTCATTGCAATTGAATCAATTCCAGACTCAGGAGTTGAAATTAGAAATGAGGAAGTTGGGCCATTACCTGCACCAGATTTTCTCAAAGTAGCAGCAGTAGGTAGCACAGAACAAGAACAAAGAGGAAGAGGAATGCCAAGAAGAGATGCCCAGGCAATATCTGATGGCTTATTCCTACTAATAAGTAATTTTAATTTATCAGAATTTAAAAAATGATGCACTACACCCGAAATAAGAAATCCGAATAAAAGATAGGGCGAAGATATAAGCAAGAAATGCCAGAAAGTATCCAGAAACTTCATTTCAGTATTCTAGCTTGTTCTAATATTAAAGTACATCTAATGTACTTTTTGTCTGGACAAACAAAGCTATGAATTCATATAATTAGATTCCTGAACGGGGGTGTAGTTAAGTTGGTTATAACGTCTGCCTGTCACGCAGAAGGCCGCGAGTTCGAGTCTCGTCACTCCCGCCATTTACCCCAAATCCACCGAAACCTCCTCAGCGAACCTGCTGACCCAAATCCACCGAAACCTCCTCAGCGAACCTGCTGAAACCCAAATCCACCGAAACCTCCTCAGCGAACCTGCTGAAAACAACCCCAACATTTTTTTACATCAAACCCAAATCCACCGAAACCTCCTCAGCGAACCTGCTGAAAACAACCCCAACAT
>JAHDHG010000064.1 GCA_020631435.1 Bacteriovoracaceae bacterium
CGCTGTTGGATGGGGAGCAGCAACACCTTCTTTATGAGCTTTCATTAACTCATCTTTACACTCAGCTTGAATTTTCTCCATATCTTTTTTAGAAAGAACTTTTTCTTTTAATAAGATCTTTTCATATTTTGGAATTGGATCTTCTTTGACTGCTGCTTCAATTTCTTCTGGTGATCTATAAAGTTCATGTTTATCAGAATTAGAATGACTTCCCATTCTTACACACATAGCATGAACAATTACAGGTTCTGAATATTTAAGAGCATGCTCTTTAGCTGTTCTCATAGCATTCATAGAATCAAAAACATCTGTCCCATCACAATGAATTATTTTTAAATTTAAAAAACCAGAAAAATTATCAGCAACTTTTTCATTAGCAGTTTGATCTCTTTTAGGAACAGAGATTCCATAACCATTATCTTGAAAAACAAAAATCACTGGGAGTTTTTCTTTACTAGCTCCATTGATACCCTCGTAGCAATATCCTTCACTAACTGAAGACTCACCTTGGGAATTAATCACCACACCTTTATGTTGATAATACTTCATCGCTCTTCCCACACCTACAGCATGAAGAATATGGTTCCCGGTACAAGATGACGTATTATGAATATTCCATTCTGGTTTAGCGAAGTGATTCGACATATGCCTTCCACCGCTAGCTAGATCATCTGCCTTTGATAAACCATTTAAAATTAATTCTGTCGCAGTTAAGCCAGCAGAATGTGCTGTAGTCATATCACGATAATATGGAAAAAGATGATCTGTATCTTTATCAAAGATTTGTCCTATAGCTAATTGAATACCATCATGACCGGCACAAGGAGCATGATAAGACCAACCCAATGCCTGCTTTAAATAATTTGGAGCTCTATTATCAACCATTCTAGATAATGTTAAAATTTTATACCAATTAACTAGTTCTTTCTTAGAAGTTTTTTTAATTGAGTAATGTGAGTCAGCTTCTAAATAAGATCCGCTAGGAGCTTTTATTACCGCTTTCTTCTTAGTTGTTTTTTTTGATTTGCTCTTTTTGGCTGCTTTTTTTCTTGCCACCTAGGACTCCTCTTTTAAATCAAGATGTATCTTATTGAATTGTTAAGTGATATATTTATAGCTAAGTTAGAGCATATTTAACAGAAGAAACAATAAATTAAATTTAGGGTAATCTATGACAATTGCTAACGAATTTTACAATGATCCAAAAGTAAAAGAAGCCAAGAAACTAATCAAACAGGCCCTCTTGAACCATCAAGAGAAAATCACAGGGTTAATGCCACCTAAAGATGAAAAGAGCTATCAAGAATTAGTAAAAAAATTATCTCAAAATAGGGGTGGAAAACTTTTTTATGACTATATAGGCAGTGGATTTGGAAAAGGCCCATTTGTTGAATTAGCTGATGGATCTACAAAATTTGATTTTATCACTGGGATTGGAGTTCACTATTTTGGTCATTCTCATCCTGATCTTATGGAAGCTTTAATTGATGGAGCAATTTCCAATACTGTTATGCAGGGAAATCTGCAACAAAATACAGACTCTGAAAAACTCATAGATCTCCTACTAACTGAAGCGAATAGATATGGTGCTGATCTGTCTCATGTTGTCTTAACTTCTTCAGGAGTAATGGCAAATGAAAATGCTCTTAAGATGGCTTTTCAAAAAAGACATCCCGCTGATAGAGTCCTTGCATTTAATAAATGTTTTCATGGAAGAACAATTGCCGTGGCCGGTGTAACAGATAAAGCAAAATATAGAGATGGCCTACCAGAAGCTTTCTGTGTCGATTACCTTCCTTTTTACGACTCAAATGATCATCAAGGATCAATTGATAGAATGATGTGTGCTCTTGCTGGATATGTATCTAGGCATCCAGGAAAACATGCTGCTCTTCTTTGTGAAGTCATTCAAGGAGAAGCGGGGTCTTACCTGGGCAATAAGGAATTTTTTGAAATTCTTTTTAGTGAATGTAAGAAACATAATATTTCAATTATCGTTGACGAGGTTCAAAGCTTCGGAAGAACTGAAAAGTTATTTGCTTTTCAATACTTTGAACTTGATAAGTATGTCGATTTTGTAAATATTGGAAAAAATGCGCAGACTTGCGCAACGATCTATAGAGGAGATCATAAACCAAGACCGGGATTGATTTCTCAAACCTTTACATCCTCTTCAACTGCTATCAATGCAAGTTATTACGTAGTTAATCAACTGGTAAACAATGGATTCCTTGGAAAAGATGGGAAGATTAATAAAATTCATTCTTATTTTTCTTCAAAACTTGAAGAGTTACATAAGAAGCATCCAGATAAAATTGAAGGGCCTTGGGGTATTGGAGCGATGGTTGCGATGACCCTTTTCAAAGGCGACATGGAAAAATCGAAGCAGTTTACATTTAAACTTTTTGAAAACGGAGTATTAAGTTTTATTGCTGGCCAATTACCTACTAGGGTTAGATTTTTAGTTCCAGCTGGCGCTATTAATAATGATCACATTGATGAAGTTGTTAAAATTATTGATCAAACACTCGCTGGAATGTAAGTAAGATTTTCAAAACAACATGCTGCGTAGGCCTTAGTTGAGTTCAATTTAGTAAATTATAAACATGCTAGTAATCAGACCAATCATAAAAGAAGATTTACCTAATCTCATGAACATCCTAAAAGATGCAAATTTTGGTCTGACTTCTCTTCCATTAGATGAAGAAGTTCTTTTTAACAGAATTGTAAATAGTGAAAGAAGTTTTAACTTTGCTGAGAATAATAAGCCTGGTGGAGAAGAATATCTTTTCGTCATGGAAGATATTTTCAAATCAAAGTTAGTTGGCATAAGTGGTATTATTTCAAAAATTGGTGGCTTTGATCCTTATTATTTTTACAAATTAGAAAGACAAGAAAGAAGCTCAAAGGCCATCGGTGTAGAAAATGTCGTAACAGCTATGAAGGTGCATAAAATTTTTAGTGGCCCTGCTGAAATTTGCAGTTTATTTCTGGCTCCTGAATATAGAAATTCACAAAACGGAAGATTTTTATCTCTAACAAGATTTCAATTCATCGCAAATCATTTAAATCTATTTGAAAAAGAGATCATTGCAGAGATGAGAGGTAAAGTGGATGCTGAAGGTAACTCTCCTTTCTGGGAAGCGGTAGGAATGAAGTTATTTAAAATTCCTTTTACTGAAGCTGATTACCTAACGATGAAAGACAAAAATTTCATTGAAGATCTTTTACCCGAATATCCAATTATTAAAGAATTACTTCCTTTAGAAGCTCAAGCCGTTGTTGGTGAAGTACATGAAAATACAGAGCCCGCACTTCACATTTTAAAGAAAGAAGGGTTTTCCATAACAGACCTTGTTGGAATCTTTGAACCAGGCCCGATTGTAAGTGCGAAAGTTGAAGAGATCAGAGCAGTAAAAGAAAGTAAGATTGCGACTATTAAATCTATTCTTCCCAATCTTCCCGAAAGCAAACCTTATATTATTTCCAACCTAGAAAAACATAAATTTTATTCAATTCTTAATCCAATTACTATTCATCCAGGAGGATCTATCTCAATCTCTAAATTATGTTCTGACACTCTAGGGTTATCTGAAGGTGATGAGATAAGGTACTTAGCTCTTAAAAAAAATTAATTAATTTCTTTCCCTAAACAATCTTGAACATTATGAGAGACTGAGTTTAAGTGGCTTGCTATTAGTTTTGTCGAGTCTACAATTTCTTTGAGATGATCAATAACTTCTTCTTCATATTCTGCAAATTTCTTTTGAATATCTAGAGATTTCTCTAAAAACAATGAGATATTCTCAGAATGAGATGGTGAAGAAACTAATGAAGACAATTCTTCAAGTAACTGACTTCCAGTTAATTGATGTAAATACAATGTTTCATTCATCTCAACAGACTCAGTTAATGCATTTTTCAGATCAATGAATTTTGAAGACATCCCCTGATAAACTTCGAGAGATTCTAAATTTATTGAATTGATCTTTTCAAGAGTCTCTTTCATTTGATCAAGATCAGATGTCATTGTATTTACATTTTTTTCCAACATGACGCTTTTATTATTTCTGTAAGAAACAAAATCCAGAACTTTTTCATATAGAAGGGCTACTTCTTTTTTAGAAAAATCATTTGATAATTCATTAATATCAAAATCTTCATTATCTATATTCTCCAAAATATAATCAAGAGACTCTAAGAGAGATGTCGCTTGAGTAGAGATAGAATTTTCAACAACATCTAGAGAGGTCAGGCATAACATCACAAAAGAGGAGTTATAACTTTCAACAGGTGTAATATAGATTTGAAATGATTTCTCTTCTTTTGTAGTAATTTTATAGATAGCAGGTTCATTTCTATCAAGTGTATCCGAAATCATTTTTTCTAAGTTTTGAACAAAGAAATCATTTATTTCAGATACGACATTTTCACTTGATGAGTTAAATTTTACTAACTCTCCAAAAAAATTATTGTGCCACTTATATTTCATTTTTTCATCAACTAGCAACGCTGGGAAAGGAACAGATGATTGAAATATTTTAGAAAAACTAAATTTCTTTTTTAAATGTTCTCTTAATGACTTCATTGAGTTTTGAAACTCAAAGCTACCATCGTTAATAAAATTAATATTATCATGTAATATTAAATCTCTAAAATTAGCGACTTTCTCACTTTCAGATAACCCCTGGTAGTATAAAAATATTTTTTTACCTAAAAGGTAAAAAAGAAATAATGACACAAGTACGACAAAGAATAATGTTAAAGCATCTTTAAATGTAACAAACTTAAACTCTGGTGTGACGACTCTTTGAGAAGACTTATGCCATCTCTGAACCCATTTATCTGTTACAGCAATAAATTCATTATGATTCTCTCTAAAGTCTCTAGAATTAACTAAATTTGTTCTCAAACTATCAAGCTGACCAATCAAGCTCGTCACATAACTTATAATTTGATTTTTATCATCTGCTTTTAATCCAGACTCATTAGTAACTGAAATTATTTGTTCATAATCTTTAGTATTATTTTTGACGACATCAAAAGGAAATCTATTCCAATCAAAATTCAAAGATGTCCTTGCGACAACTCTTTTGGTAATCCCAGTCAATGTTTTCCAATAATTGGTTCTAACAAACTTTAAGAAGTTATCATTATTAATTGCATAGTCTTCCCATTCCTTAGAAAGATCTTTTTCTGGGTAAGGATTTGCCTTGAAAGAATTAAAAATCTCTTCTCTTTTTTGATGTAGCTCATCTGATCCTAGCAAGCTTTGAATCTCAAGAGCTTCTTTATTAATATCTAGTAGATTATTAATATTTTCTTTTAACTCTTCAGTTGAAATATTTTTTCTGTGAAGCAACTTTGATTGATCCACAATCTCTTTTACATTCTCGTGTAAGTTTGAAAGTGAAACTGATCTTTGAAGAGATTGGTTTTTAAAATGTATCAATAAAAAAAATGAAAATATTATGATAAATACAAAAACTGCATGTAAAAGAAAATAAAACTTAAAAGAATTCGAATACTTACTACTCATTCTCTAAACCTCTTTGATTGATTTTTTCCTTAATTTAATAATGACGCAGTGAAATCAATTTGGGAAGTTAAAAGTCTAGAGAATTTGTCGGAATTAAGCTGCTCTTAAGTCTTCTTCAGAGATTTTATTTTTAAGCTTCGATCTTAATCTAATCATGGCCTGAGTATGAAGTTGAGATACTCTAGATTCAGTAACCCCAAGAACTTGACCTATTTCTTTTAAATTCAAATCTTCGTAATAGTACAAAGATAGAACTAATCTTTGCTTTTCAGGTAGTAGCTTTATACCGTCTTTGAGCTTGCCACTTATGTCCTTAGCATTAATAGAAATAAATGGATTTGTACCATTTCTATTTTCAGTCAGGCTTCTCATTGATTTTTTATCACATTTCTTAAATAAATTAGAATCATCTATATTGAGAACAGATACAGATTGAGTTTGATTAAGTAGGCTGTGGTACTCTTCTAATGATACATTAAGCTCCTTACACATCTCTTGCTCAGTTGCTGATCTACCGTATTGATTTTCTATTTTAGCAGCTGCTCTATCTAAGATTTTTGCCTTATCTCTAACAGATCTAGGAATCCAATCTTGTGCCCTAAGTTCATCTAAAATAGAACCTCTGATTCTAAACTCAGCATAGGTTTTAAACTTGTTCTGTCTAGTTGAATCAAATTTCTCTATAGCATCCATAAGGCCTATCACACCACAAGAGATAAGATCATCTAATTCAACATTAGCTGGTAATCTTGAAGCAATCCTTTGAGCAATAAATTTTACCAAAGGAGCGTACTCAACAATAATCTTTTGTTTCACCCTTGGATCTTTTGTATTTCTGTAATCCTTAAGGTTTCTAAGTTTAGTAGTCATTGAATAAATTATACAGATGATTAAATTTTGAATCTCGTGGAAGAAAAAATTACGATTTATTTACAATAAATCAGAATTATCCCTAACAATAAATTTCTAACGTATAATTCGACTTCTAAGAATCTATTTTTAAAATATGAAAAATAGCTCGAAAGTGTGAATTTGAAACAACTACCGAAGCAAAGTTATTATCTCTGAAATAGCTAAAATCAGCATTAAAACATTTTTCAGATAATGTTTCTAAGAGGTCCGAAATGAAAAATTTTTGTAAATCTGAGCACTTTTTATTATCAAAAAATTGATCAGATTTAGTGCCATAAATAATGTTTAAAAAAGATTTTACATTTATATCATCAATACTAATGCACACCTTTAAATCTTCTGTAGTTAGGCTTTGAACAAACACGGAATCACTAAGTAATTTTCTCGTCTCTATAAGGTGTAAATTATCATGGTGATTTAGCTCAGTTTCAAAATTTTTAAGACCAAAATTTTCAGACAATAAATCTTTAATAATTAAGTTTAAAGGCAGAATTTCAAGATTATTTACCAGTTGTTGATGACTATGTAATAAATCTAAAATTTCTTTTTCTTCTGTTTTTTGCATTTTCTACCCTTATGATAAAAAAAGGGAGAGAATCCTTCCCTCCCTTCTTAGTTCCAAATATAAAATTTGGAATTAGAACATGTCTTTCCAACCTTTAGCTGGCTTAAACTTTGGAGCCGTTCTAGCTTTAATTCTAATTTTTTCACCTGTTGAAGGATTTACACCATTTCTTGCAGCTCTTCTTACTTTAGTAAAAGTACCAAAACCAAATAAAGAAACGTCATCACCTTTCTTAACTGTAGACTTGATTGTACTAGTCATAGTATTAATGAATGTATCACAATCTTTTTTTGTCCAATGAGAAAGTTCCTTATTTTTTAAGATAGCGTCGATTAATTCTTTTCTGTTCATAAATTTACTCCTTTAAAATTTATTTCTTAATTTAATGAAAACTTATTTAAATTTAATTGGCAATAAAAAAGGCATTCATGAAGAATGCCCCTATATTAAAGTATAAAACTCAAGTTTAACTTATAACTTAACTTTTCCTCTTTTCTTTAGCTCTTCAACAATCCCTTCAAAATGATCGATAGGATAAGCACCCTTAACTGCAATCCCATTAAGTAAAAACCCTGGAGTTCCAGTGAAACCAAATTTTCTAGCTTCTTCGCTATCTTGCTTGATTCTCTCAGCAACTTTTCCAGCTTTAATATCAGCTTCTACTTTAGCAACATCTGCCCCTACCTTTTTGGCAGTTTCATTTAAAAACTTCATCCCACCTGCATTAATAGCTTTTTGATTTTTGTATAGTTCATCATGAAATGCCATTGCTTTATCTGGACTTTGTAATCTAATTGCTTCGTAATATTCAGAGCACTGCTTTGAATATTTTCCAATAACAGGTAAATGCTTATAAACGAATCTAATTTTTCCTTTATATTTTTCTAGAAGAGTAATTACTGTATTAAATGCTTTTGAACAGTAATAACACTGAAAGTCAGAATATTCTACTAATGTTAGTGGAGCATCCTTTGTTCCTCTATATAATTCGTCATCTCTCAGAGTTGCAACCATCGGCTTATTAAAACTTTCTTCTCTTTGTTTTTGCTTTTGAACTTCTTGAGCTTTCTTAGCAGCTTCTTGAAAAGTATCTAAAACTTTAGCAGGATGTTTTTTGATTGTATCTGTAAGGATATCTGGGTTTTCTAAGAATAATTTTTTAAGATCATCTTTAGAGATTTTCCCTGAACCACCTGCACCTGGATTACAAGCACTTAAGGCCAAAAGTAAAACTAATAATAATTTCATATTCTTCCTTTTTTATAGAATTGATTATTGCTTACTAATATTAGAGAAGTTCTTTTGAGATTTCAATAAATGTGATGGTTAAAGTATTGTAAAATTTTTTTAGTTTAGAACGTGTAATCTTTTTTTGTGAATCTTGCCACAATCAAGGCATCTAGATGTCTCTTGAACATAGAGCTTTCCGTAATCTGGTAAATGAGTTAAAAGCAGTTTAGATCCACAATAACTACACTTATGTATTTGAGAATTGATCTTTTCTTTACTTCCAAAATAACCTAAATAATCTTCTTTTCTCAAATCTGATTTCATAATCACACCTCTTGTATGTCAGATCGGTGTGATTTTTTTTCACTAAAATTAATGCAAGTCGGAGGAATAAAATTCCATAATACCTGATTTTATTTCTTACCAATTTACAAATTCTATTAAGATTTTTATTCTTTTAAAAATCCAGGAAGGAGTTTATTTGAGATCAATGATGATCTTTCTATTCATAACTAGCTCAATCGCTAGTGTTAGAGACATCTCAGTTTTATTAGCTAAAGATCAAAAAAAAGTAGCGATCTCTTCAACAAACGTAAAAAGAATTTTTAAAAATAAAGACGAGTCTTCCTACTTTCAAGGAAAGAAAAAGTTTCAGTTTAATTGTGATAAAAAAGAATACTCAGATCAAAATCAAAAGATTGAAATAGCTTTAAAAGGTGAAACAAATAAATTTAAATGGAAAAATAAAACCTATCCTGGTTCTGCAGTTTTAACTTCTAGACCTGGTAGTGATTCATGTAATCTAATTGCAAATATCCCATTTGAAAAATACGTAGCATTAACTCTTACAAAAGAAATGAATCCTAACTGGCCAATTGAAGTATTAAAAGCACAAGCCGTTGCAGCAAGATCTTATGCATATTTCAAGTTAAAAAAATCTCCCAGGACTAATCATTTTGACTTGCTAAACTCTGAAATGGATCAAGTCAATGGTAGTATTGAGCAAGAAACCAAAAATTCTATAAAGGCAGCCAAGCAAACTCAAAATCAAATTTTAACTGGAGAAAACAAAGAAATTCTTCCCATTTTTTATCATTCAAACTGTGGAGGAAGAACATTACTTCCTTCTAAAGTATGGAGTGGCAAGATTTCAGAATATAAAGAAGTTTCTTGTCCATATTGTTATAATAATGGAAAGAATAAATGGACAAGAAAAATTCCCAAAGAAAACTTTTATAGAAAAATCTCACATCTCATTCCAAAAAACGGAAAATTTGAACTCTTTGATAAAAATGAATTTTCTCTAAATCTTGAAGTACACTCTTATCAAAGTAATCAAGTCATTTCTAAACCAAAATTAAGAAAGATTTTTGGTCGAAAGAAACTACCCTCAAATAGATTTCATATGAACCAATTAGGTCATGAAGTAATTATTGAAGGTAGAGGTAATGGACATGGTGTTGGAATGTGTCAAATTGGTGCTCTTGAATTAGCAAGAAAGGGCCTAGGATATAAAGAGATATTGAAATATTATTATCCAAATTTTAATATCGTAAATATTGAAACTCTTTAATCTATTAATATTCTCTATTCATCTTCACTCTGCAACTATTCTCATTGATCCTGGCCATGGTGGAAAAGAAGTAGGTGCGACGGTTAACGTTGATAAAAAAGAAGTTTATGAAAAAGATTTAACCTTAAAATTTTCTAAACTTCTAAAACAACATCTTTCTAAAAAGCATAAAGTTTACTTAACTCGAGATAAAGATCAATTTGTATCATTAGAACATAGAGCGGAATTAGCAGATGAAGTAAAAGCTGATCTGTTTATTTCTATTCACTTTAATGCAAGTAAAAATAAAAATGCGAAAGGTGCTGAGATTTATTATCTTGATAATCATAAAGACAAAGCAGTAAAGAAAATTGAGAAATTTGAAAATGTTGGTTTAGAAGAGAAGGAAACATCAATTGTTCATAAAATTTTAATAGATCTTGCAATTAAATTGACTCAAAAAGAATCAAAAAAAATTGCAATCAAGGCCAATGAAGAATTAAAAGTTATCTATCATAAATTTAAGGTAAAAAACAGAGGAGTTAAGCCAGGGCTATTCTTTGTTTTAGCTTTATCAAAAAGACCTGGCTTATTAATTGAACCTGGATTTATGTCTAATGATAAAGAATTTAAAATTTTGAATAAAACTGATTATTTAAATGAATACGCGAAGGCAATAGCAACAACTCTAGAAAATTTTAAAGCCCCTTAGAAGTCAGTTATCAAAGGGGCCTTATAGGGAGAGAATAATCTGAAATTCTTCAGATAATATTAAAATCCTTGTTGCTGATTAAAGTCAGCTTCACAAGCTGAAGTAGTGATAAGTGGCTCCTGTTCTTGCCCCCATCTTGTCACTACAAACATATTTAGTGCTGTAATTTGGTTAAAATTACAAGTCGTCACGTTAGAAGTACTATATTGAAATGGCTCAAATCTAGTAATATCTCTAACATAAGTAGCATCTGCACACATTCTGATTAATACTTCAGCAGTCCCTGCAGATAGTTCCTTCACTACAACAATATCGTTATATTGTGTAGCTCCGATATAAACACCTTGAACTCTATTTAAATTAGATAAAGAGACTGTTCTTACTTTTCTAGTAAAATGTAGCTCAGGTCTAGTATTTTTATTTCTAATACTTGCAACAAATCCAACTGATGTTCTTCTAGTACTCCCAAAACATCTTAATTGAGTTTCTAAAGATCGTACTCTTTGCGAAATAGTTGAACTGTTAACGTTTGTTTGGGAGTCGTTATTGTTTCTCCCACATGAAATCGTTAGCAAAGCTAATAATCCCATTAAAATAGTTGTTTTCATAATTCTCTCCTTATGAAAAGTTTAAGTTTTATGTGTTTATATAATGCACAGTTCATGCCAACTCTAAATTGAATATATTTGAGTAGAATGAAGAGAATTGTTTAGATAGTGACTAGTGTATAAAAATTAGACGATTAAACCCGAACCTCATTCAAAAGATTATCATTGATAAAAAACTCTTTTAACTGATGATAGGCCATCTCCCCCACTCTAAACTGAGCTTCAGCAGTACTTCCACCTAAATGAGGAGTTAAGATTAAATTCTCAACACCATGAAGATCTGTTTTTCCTTTTAAGGGCTCATTTCCAAATACATCTAGAGCCGCTGATCTAATTAAGTTTTCTTTCAGAGCTTTAATAAGATCTTCTTCATTAACAATCCCACCTCTAGCTGCATTAACAAATATTGTGTTAGAAGAGCAAAGTTTAAAGTGATCATAAGTAATCATATTTTTAGTTTGAGCAACTAAAGGTACATGCACAGTGATAATATCAGATTTCTTAAAAATATCTTCAACTTTATCTACTTTGGTGATGTTGTCATAACCGATTGAATGACTAGTAATATAAGGATCAAAAAATAAAATTTCAGGATCAAAACCAATTAATCTCTTCGCTACTAACTGGCCTATTCTTCCAAATCCAATAATACCTACAGTCTTATTGGTGAGCTCATTACCAGAAAACATAGATTTATTCCACTCTCCTTCTTGCATTGAACTATTCGCCCAAGCTGTTTTTCTAAGAAGAGTAAACATTAGACTTATCGCATGTTCTGCTGCCGAGTTATTATTAGCTCCTGGAGTATTAGAAACTTTAATTCCTATTTCTTTGCAGTGAACCTTATCGATATTATCAGTACCTTCTCCAGCTCTAATAATATATTTTAAGTTTTTGCACTTATCTAAAAATTCTTGGTTTGGCTTCGTCGCTGAACGAATCACTAGAGCATCTGCTTCAACTGCTTCTTTAGCTACCACTTCTTGAGAATTTTTAGCTTCTGGATAAACATCAAAATTCTCATTATTTTTTAGTTTATTAAAAATATCAGAACTCATCCCATCGCAAACAAGAATTTTAGGTTTCATAAATCATCCTTTGATGAATAAAGCTTAACTCATAGAAATAAAAAAGGCCCTCATCTGAGGGCCTTAAGTAAGTATTTTTAATTTAAAGTACCTGGCACTTACAATAGCGGAGCAATAACCAACGAAACAATACTCATAAGCTTCACTAAAATATTCATCGCAGGACCTGATGTATCTTTAAATGGATCACCGACAGTATCACCTGTAACTGCAGCCTTATGAGCTTCCCCACCTTTTGATTCACCTTTAATATGACCTTGCTCAATTGCTTTCTTAGCATTATCCCAAGCACCACCAGCGTTTGCCATGAAAAGTGCGAGTAAAACACCAGTAACAGTTGCACCTGCAAGCATTCCACCAAGAGCTTCTTTACCAAGAATGAATCCCATAGCAAGTGGAGCAATAACTGCAACTAAACCTGGAGCAATCATTTCCTTAAGAGCAGCATCAGTTGCAATAGCAATACATTTTTCAGTATCAGGCTTTCCTGATCCATCCATAATTCCTTTAATTTCTCTAAACTGTCTTCTTACTTCTTCAACCATTGACTGAGCAGCAGTACCAACAGAGCTCATAGTATTTGCTCCAACATAAAAAGGAAGAACACCACCAATGAATAAACCAATCACAACTTTAGGGTTCATGATATTGATATACTCAAGACCAACGGCAGTTGAATAAGCTGAAAACATTGCAAGAGCAGTCAGTGCAGCAGAACCGATAGCAAAACCTTTACCTACAGCAGCTGTTGTATTTCCAATAGAATCTAATCCATCTGTAATAGCTCTAACTTCTGGTCCTAATTCACTCATCTCGGCGATACCACCAGCATTATCAGAGATTGGTCCGTAGGCATCAACAGTCATAGTAATTCCAGTAGTTGCTAACATACCAACAGCAGCGATACCTACTCCGTATAAACCAGCGTACATATTTGCAAAATAAATAGCAGCACCAATGATTACAGTAGGAGCAATACAAGAATACATACCAACAGCAATACCTGCGATAATATTTGTAGCAGGTCCAGTCTTACCAGCAGCAGCTACTTTCTTAACTGGAGAAAACTCACCAGCAGTATAATACTCAGTTGCAAATCCAATAGATAATCCAGCTAGTGATCCAATCACCATCGCCCAGAAAGGTCCCATTGCATAATTAAATTGTGTGAAATTCATAGCATCGACTAAAAACCAAGAACCAGCAAAAAGTCCAAGGATCCCAACAACAGGTGTCCATCTTAGTGCACTTGCAGGATTTGAATTTTTAAGAAGATTCATTGTCATGATTGCAAGAAAAGATGCAATCAATCCAATACTTGCAACTATAATAGGAAGAACAACTGCACTTTTAATTTGTGAGGCAGTTAAAACTTCACCAAGAGTATTCATTTTAATTGTAGATCCAATAAACATTGTAGCAATAATTGACCCAGCATATGATTCGAAAATATCTGCACCCATACCAGCAGTATCACCCACATTATCACCAACATTATCTGCAATAGTTGCAGGATTTAATGGATGATCTTCAG
>JAHDHG010000065.1 GCA_020631435.1 Bacteriovoracaceae bacterium
TGGATCTTGCTCACGAGCTTAATCATTTTGTTTATCGAGAAGAATTTAATCCTTATACATCTTCTTTTCATCTTTCAAAATTTATTAAGAATACGATAGAGGGTTCTGGTGGTGAAGCCGATGCGTTTATTTCTGAATGCAAGGTGTACAATGATCTAGAGTTTTTTCATTCAGTTCCCAATCCAAAATGTAAAAAAGTTATGGATGCTTCAGATTCAAAAGTTAGTGCTATAAAAGAGTTTTACAAACTTGGTGAATATTACGCTAATTTTAGGTATCGACTTCTAGAAGAAGAGCCAAGTGCGGATATTTCTGTTGATTTTCCATTTTTGAGTAGATCAAATGTAGTTTTTCATTCTTCTGCTCATTATAAGCCTTATCCGCTAGCATCACTTGATGAATACTTATATATCTCCTCAATGGCATGTAAAAATGAAAAAAAGAGATTAGAACTAGCTAAGCTTAACTTTAGAGCACCTGGGTCTTTAAACCAGACTCAAGAGAAGATGTTTAGTGAACTGAAAAAGCTGTATTCTGCAAAATGTAACAAGTTTGTTCACTCAGTAAGCCTATAGATTCATTGACGTTAGTACGACTAAAACGGTAAAATTAAGCAAAATTTCCAAGGATAATTAATGCAAGACGGTATTGTACTCGCTAAAGCTGATGAGCTTTTAAATTGGGGTAGAAAAAACTCTTTATGGCCTATGACTTTTGGTCTCGCTTGTTGTGCTATTGAAATGATGGCAACTGGTGCAAGTAAGTACGACTTAGAAAGATTTGGTTGTGGTGCTTTTATGGCAACTCCAAGAAGAGCGGATCTTATGATTGTTGCAGGAACGGTAACTTTAAAAATGGCAACGAGAGTAAAAATACTTTGGGAGCAAATGGCAGAGCCGAAGTATGTTATTTCTATGGGATCATGTGCAAATAAAGGTGGTCCATATTGGCAACATGGATATCACGTTTTAAAAGGTGTTGATGAAGTTGTTCCAGTTGATGTTTATGTTCCTGGTTGTCCTCCAAGGCCTGAGGCACTTATTGAAGGGCTAATGGTTCTTCAAAAGAAAATTGCAAATGAAAGATTATTAAAAGATAAGTGGGTTAAGCATGCATAATGAAATAATTAGTTTAATCAACTCAAAAGTAAGTAATGCAAATGCAACATTAATTAATCCACCTGAAGATGGTGCTGGTGATAGTTCTATTTTGATTAATCCTGAGTCTGTCTTTGAGACTATGAAATGTTTATTGAATTCAAAGTTTAATGCACTTCAAGTCATTAGTGGTGTTGATTACACGGAATATTTAGAAGTCTGTTATATGCTCGCAAATTTTGATCCAAAAGATCATAGAGAAGCAATTATAAAAACAAGGTTAACTGATAGAGACAACCCAACTCTTGATTCTATTTGCTCTCTTTCTTTAGCTGCTAATTGGCAAGAAAGAGAATGTTACGACATGATTGGTGTAAAATTTAATAATCATCCTGATCACAGAAGAATTCTTTGTCCTGATGATTGGGAAGGCTTTCCTCTTAGAAAAGATTATAAAGTTCAAGAAGTTTATAGAGGAATGGAAGTTAATCCAGAAGCCAAGATGAATAGAGATGATCAACTTTTTGAAAATCAAAAGCAAACTGGAAACGAAGAAGAGCTATTAAGAAAAGCACTTGAGAGAGGTTTATAATGCAGACTTGGGATATGGATCTTGAAGAATTAAAAGAGCCTGCAACTGAGTCAGGTGAAAAGCTAAAGACAGAACTTTTGACTGTGAATATGGGACCTCAGCACCCTGCTACTCACGGAGTTCTTAGAGTTGAGATTAAAACTGATTCAGAAATTGTAGCAAAAGCAATTCCTCATATTGGATATCTTCATCGATGTATGGAAAAGCATGCAGAGTCAATTGATTATAGAGGTGTCATTCCTTTCGTAGATAGGCTTGATTATCTGGCGGCCATGAGCCAAGAATTAACTTATTCAATGGCAGTTGAAAAAATGCTTGGTACTGAAGTTCCAAGGAGAGCAATTGTCATCAGAACTATTGTTTCTGAGCTTCAAAGAATAGCTTCACATTTAATGGCTTTTGGAACATATGCATTAGACCTTGGTGCTTTCTCACCATTTTTATATGCCTTTGATGAAAGAGAAAAAATCTTAAGATTTTTTGAAGAAATTAGTGGAGCTAGACTACTTTATAATTATTTTTGGATTGGTGGAGTTTGGACTGATATCACTGATCAGCAAGTTGATTATATCATTAACTTTTTAAATGGTTTTGAGAAAGAACTTGTTAAGTACGACAAACTTGTTAGCCAAAATAGAATTTTTCAAGAAAGAACAATGCATGTTGGAACTTTAAGTCTTGAAGATGCTCATTCATTTGGAGCTACAGGACCAGTATTAAGAGGTTCAGGCCAAGCTTGGGATTTAAGAAAAGTTAATCCATACCTTTGTTATGATGAATTGGACTTTGAGGTTCCTATTGGAGAAGGGCAAAGAGGTAGTACTGTTGGAGATTGTTACAACAGATATTATGTAAGAATGCTTGAGATGGTTGAATCTGTTAAATTAGTGAGACAAGCAATTAAGCTTTTAGAACCAGGGCCAATTATTGGAAAGGTTTCTAAAGTTATTAAGTTACCGAAAGGTGAAATTTATATGAGAACAGAATGTCCTAGAGGAGAACTCGGGGTACATTTAGTTTCTGATGGTGACAAAACTCCTTATAGAGTTAAAATTAAATCACCATGCTTTACTCATACATCTATTTTACCTCATATCGCTCCTGGACAAATGATTGCAGACTTTGTTGCATCAATTGGAAGTATCGATATTGTTTTAGGTGAAGTTGATAGATAAGGATTTATAATGGAAGAAAGACTTACTTTTTTTGGTTATTTTAGAAACATCTACACTGCAGTGAAAACTTCAGTGATTGGGATGTGGATTACTTTTAGATATGTTTGGGGAAAGAAACCTGTAACGATTGAGTACCCAGAAGTGAGAGAAGTTCTTCCAGAGAGTTCAAGATCAAGGCTTTATAATGATGTTATGAATTGTATTTCATGCAATATGTGTGCAATTTCATGTCCGGTAGATTGTATTTATATTTCCTCAATTGATAGGCCTAAAGATTTAGAGATTCCAAAATGTGATGATGGAACTCCTAAAAGAAAGGTGCTTACTCAATATACTATCGATACAGCCCTTTGTTGTTATTGCGGGTTATGTACAACAGTTTGTCCTACAGAGTGTTTAACTCACACTACTGATTATGAGTATTCTCAGTATGAAGTTGAGGATATGAAATATGATTATCTTACTGATGAGTTGATTGCTTGGAGAGATAGGTTGGTTAAGGCATAATTTCTGAAAGATTTTTCAGAGAGAAACAGCGTTAGAGAGCTAGAATCAGGCATAAGATTTAATTCGATAGTAGGCTTTGAAAATTTTTGCAGCTTAGACTGAAGAACTTTAATTAACTAAATTCTTAATTTTACATTTAATCAATTTCTGAAGCATTTCTTGCAACGACTTGTGGCAAATCAAGGTGTAAAAAGTTTGAAATTATTACAAAGGCACTAAACCTTAATATGACTTATCACAAAGTCATGGTTTATTAAGTAGTAATTAAAAACGAGGAGAATAAATGAAGACTTTGCTAGCAATGATACTTTTTACTTTTTTAGGAATATCTAATGATAGTTCAAATTATTTTGAAATGATTAGTTTTTTAAATAAAGCACATGATACTTCTTTAGATGAAAATATTTCAATTGGAGAATGCCATTCTGTTTTTAAATCATTGAGCGATAAAAGTTATCATCTTAAAATTATAAAAAATGAACAGGTCTTCAATAATTTGTTTCTTAGTCTCAATGATAATGACGATAAAGTTAAGATCAGAGTCAAAAAGAAAGAAAGGGGAGCTTTTGTTAAATTTGATTATGTTAAAACTCGAAGGAGAAACTTTGTTCTTCCTCCTCATGTAACTCAAGAAAAAGTTCAAATAGTTGGAGATCTTTTAAATAACACAATAAAAGAACTGGTCGTTAAGAGATATACAAGGTTTTTAGAAATTATTCCTAGTTCTCGCGAAGTTATTAAATGCAAATATTGATTAGTAATTTATACAAACATTGTATTTGAAATATTTTTAATTATTGATAGTTTTTAACTCTATATAGTCTTTTGAAACTCTTGATTTTTTTACAGCATGAATTTTTACTGGATGATTGATAGTCCTCTATATTTTTGATTTAATAAAAGTTTACTAATAGTTATAATGAAAACAAGTTTCCACAAAAGTCACATACAAAATCTTATTAAGAAATGATGTTTTAAAAATATAACTGCTCTATAGCTTTAGCTAAATTAAAGTCCTTATAACTTAACCCATCTACATCGTGAGTTGTTAATCGAACTTCACATTTTCCAAAAGAAACTTTTAAATCTGGATGATGACAAGCTTTTTGAGCTTGCCAAGCTATGGAGTTCACAAATGCAATGGTTTTATAATAACCCTTAAAACTAAAAGTTTTGGAAATTTCTTTAGTCTCAGCATGAAATTCCCAACCTTCTAGTTGGGAGATGGCATCTTTGATTTCTGATTCGCTATAAGCTTTAAATTCATTCATGACATTACCGATTCTGTAGTAGGTTTTGGTTTTGGCTCAAACTTTGGCGGGAAGTTCCCTAAGATTAAAGATTCTTCAGCACATTTAATAAGATCATGATCAAAAAGCTTGAATAAGTCGTCTAATTTTTGAAGAACAAAATAAACAGGTTGAAGAATATCAATTCGATAGGGTGTCCTTAAAGCAATCATGGGGTCATTAAGATCAACCCTTTCAGGGATATCACTATCTATCGCATATACTGTTTCATTTTTGGAGCTGAGAATTCCGCCACCATACGCTCTATATTCATCATCTTCTTTTAGTAAGCCAAACTCAATTGTAAACCAGAACAATCTAAATAGTCTCATTCTAACTTTTCCAGTAACTTTGCTTGCAAGCTTTCCATACTCTTGCATGAAATTAGCATAGGCCTCGTTAGTTAATAGTGGGCAGTGACCATAAACTTCGTGAAAAATATCTGGTTCTTCTAAGTAATCAATGTCTTCTTTTGTTCTAATAAAGTTTGCACAAGGAAATTTTTTATTTGCAAGTAATTCAAAAAACTGTTGTGCTGGAATGATTGCTGGTACTGGTTCAATGGCCCAGCCAGTATGCTCTTTTAAAATATTTGAGACTTCAAAATGTTGTGGAACTTTATTTGTAAAGCTGAGCAGATCGACACCATGGATAAATTCTTTACATGCTCTTGATTGAATAAGTCGGTCCTGTCTTGACACCAGGAAATCCCAAGTTTCATTTTCAACATTGCTATATTCAACGATTCCTTCAGAATTTGGAAGATGTGACTGGTATTTAGATTCTTTTTTCATCAAGAGTATTTTAGTCCGGTACACAAGAGTTTTCAAATATTTCCTAGGCCTTGAAAAGGCCATTTTAATGAAGGATAATGGATATATGAAGAGTATCTTAAGGATAAGTATTCTTTTCTCACTCATGAACCCACTAATTTCTTTTAGTTTAGAACCTATTCTGGGTGGTAAAATCAACAAAGAATTAATCGCAAAAGTTCAAAGTGAAAATTTAAAACTTAAATCTAATAGAATGCCTGCATCTTTAGATGATGAAGATTCAAAAAAAATAATTCAGAAGAATAAAATCCAGTAAATGAAATTCGTCCTTTTTTTATTTTTAATCTCATGTGGAAATATTAACTCTAGTTTCGAGTACAAAAAAGATCTAGCAGATACAGATACTATCTCTCAAATTTTCTCTAGTAAAATTTATCCAAAAGATTGGTACCCAGGATATGAAATTAATAATAATTTCCTTCAAGATTATTCATTTGCAGGTTATAAAAACTCTGAGCAGAAAATATCTTATGTGAGTAATAAAAAATTTAATGTAATTAATTACGGAGCTGATCCTCTTGGATTAAATGATTCTTTTCAAGGATTTGATAATGCTATAAAAGCTGCTGAAGTATCAGGAGGAATAGTTTATGTACCAGAAGGTGATTATAAAATTTCAAACTTTTTAAAAATAACTAAAAGTAATGTCGTTATTCAAGGTGAAAAGGTTAATGAATCAAGAATACATTTTACGATAAGTGAGGGGTTAACTGGTAAAAATAGTCTTGAGTTTAGACCAACAAATTATAAAACAGAGTTTATTTCCAAGATCACTAGAGATTTAGAGATATTTGATAAAACTCTTTTGTTAGATAATTCATCAACTCTTAGAAGAAATGATGATATTCTCATCGGTATTGATATTACCGAAGATTTTAAGTTAGATCATTCAATGAAATCTTTCTGGAGTGTGCCTAGTGGAAAATGGAGACCTTTTTTTAGAAGAAAGGTCATTACTAATAATCTAAATCAAATTACAATTAAAGTTCCAATTAGATATCCTCTAAAACAAAGAGATAATTTGTCTATATTTAAAGAGTCAGGTGCGATTTCTAATTGCGGCATTGAGAATCTTTCTATATCAAATGTGAGTTCAAAGTCTGTAGCAGAATCTTTTAATAGGTATCATGTTCTAGGTTTGGTCAATACCAAAGATTGTTTCATTAGAAATGTAAAAAGTTATCAAGCCAGTTCATTAAATGAACATTTGCAATCAGGTGGAATAATTATTTCTAATTCTAAAAATATTTCAGTAGAGAATGTTCATTTAGAAAAATCTCAAAATATAAAAGTGGGTGGCAATGGATATTTATTTGAGATCACTCAAAGTAATGAAGTTTTAATTAAAGATTCAACTGCAAAAAGTGGTAGACATAATTTTATTCAAAATTGGGATTTTAATACAAACGGCTGTGTTTTTCTAAGAATATTAAGTGAAAACGGTAAATCACTAAATAATGGATTTACAATTAATAGCAGTTCAGAATTTCATCACTCTCTTGCACTAGCAAATCTTATTGATTCCTCTGTTTTAAATGATGGTTGGAAATCTTGGAATAGAAAGTCTGAAAGTAGTAACTCTGGTCATGCAGGAACTCAAAATGTTTTTTGGAATACAAAAGGCAAAGGAGAACTTGTTTCTTATCAATTTGATAAGGGCTATATTATTGGTACATCTTCAGACTTAGAAGTCAAAATAGATGCTTCCAAAGATGTTCTTCATAATATTCAAGGAAGAGGTGATGATGCTGATCCTTTGGATTACACAGAGTATATCGGGAAAAGAGAAGACCTTTTTCCAAAATCACTATTTGAAAATCAGTTGTTAAGAAGAACAAAGGATCTTTAAAAAAGGCCCCTGAATAATTATTTTAATAAGCTTTTAAAAATATCTACAGGAATTGGAAAAAAAGTTGTTGAACTTCCATTATTTAAACTAATTTCTCTCATGGTATCTAAGTATCTAAGAGTAATAGCTTCTTTTTGGGAACCTAAAATATTTGCTGCTTCTGCTAACTTTTGAGAAGCCTCAAGTTCACCTTGAGCAGAAATAATTTTTGCTCTTTTCTCTCTCTCTGCTTCTGCTTGTCTTGCGATAACTCTTTGCATATCTTCTGGAAGATCAATTGCTTTTAGTTCAACATTTGTGACTTTAACTCCCCAAGGTTCAGTGAGTTCATCTAGAATAACTTGAAGCTTTCCATTAATTTCATCTCTTTTTTCTAACACTTCATCTAATTCATATTGTCCAATAACTGATCTTAATGTAGTTTGAGCAATTTGAGCTGTTGCATGGATATAATTAGCTACTTGGATGATAGCATCTTTAGGAGAATCAACTTTAAAATAAACAACTCCATTGACTTTAACAGTAACGTTATCTTTTGTGATGATATCTTGAGTTGGTACATCCATCGTTACAACTCTTAGATCAACTTTTCTCATTTTTTCTAATACTGGAATTAGAATGATTAATCCAGGTCCTCTGACACCAGTAAACTTACCAAGCCTAAATACGACGCCTCTTTCGTATTCATCAAGAATCTTGATAGAGCTTGCGAGAAAGAAAACAATAATAATAATAAAAGGTAAAAAAGTAGTTAACATATAATCTCCTTTAAGATTTTTTAATTTTTAAAACTAATGGTTCTTTTTCTTGTGAGAATCTTCCTTCAACAAGAATTGTATCTCCAGGTTCTAGATTTTCATCTGACCTTGCTTTCCAAAACTGGCCTTGTACTTTTATTTGATAAAGAGGAGAACCAATTAAATCTAAAACTTTAAATACTGAACCACTTTTTCCCTCAGGGATTTCAAAGTTTGTCTTAACTTCATCTTTAGATTCTCTAAAAAACATATAAGCGATAAGTCCAAAGATTCCAACAAGTGCAGCGACTGTTGCATAAATTACTTTTTTATCTAGCACGAGGAGAGAATCAGGAGTATCAAATAAAAGAAAGGAACCAAAAAGTAAGGCCAGGATTCCGCCAATAAATAAAATTCCATAGCTAACGATGTATGATTCAAGAATAAATAAAACTAGCGATAAAACGATGAGGCCTACTGCTGCAAAATTAATTGGGAGTACTTGAAAACCAATTCCAGCAATAATTAAACATCCAAGTCCTATGACGCCAGCAATAAAACCACCTGGAGCTTGAAGTTCAAAGTATAATAATGCTGCACCAATTAAAAAGAACATATACGCTAACTGCGGATGAGCGATTGTATCTAAAATTGAATCTACAATTGATCTTTTAACTTCAATAAACTCAGAGTTTGATAGATCCAGTTTTCCATTTTTTTCAAATTCTTCAACGAGCTCTTTTTTCGAATTAATGATTTCATTGATAACATTTTCTTTTTTTGCTTCTTCAGCGCTAAAAGATTTGGCTTCACTGATCATTAGAGAGAAAGCTTTTTCATTTCTTTTATGTTTTTCACACAAAGACTTTGTGAGTGCCACTAAATCATTGATTGCTTTTGCTCTCATGTCACTATTTTCAATAGGAGATTTCTCATCTTTTTTTTGTCCTGGAATATTTTGTCCAGTAGATGTAATGGGAGTTGCTGCTCCTATATTGGTACCTTCACTCATGAAAAGATAATCAGCACCAGCGGAAATGAGTGCACCTGCCGAGGTTGCACTTGATCCTTCCGGAGCAACCCAGACAATAACGGGGAAGTTAGATTCTCCAAAGAGGTTGAGTATATCTTTTGTCGTAGATACTAATCCCCCTGGAGTGTTAAGTTTTATGAGAGCTAAATCAGTAGATTCAATTTTTTTAAATCCTTTTTCTAGATATCTATAAGTAGCCGGATTTATTGTAGATTTGATATTAAATTCGAAAACTTTATCAATTTTTTTAGATTCAGAAAATGAGAAGAGGCTAATAAGGATGACGATAAGGTATTTCATGCAGATATTGTATAGACTCTAATCACAATCTGCATTTCTTTTTTTCATAGTCTAAGCTAAATCATTGATATTTACTTCGAAGGAATTAAAATAGGCCTATGAATATTAGAAATGATGAAAAACTCAAGTTATCTGGATTTAATAATTTAACCAAGGTCTTAAGTTTTAATTTGTACGATTTTTGTATTACGATGAATAAAGATCAAAGACATGAATATATCCAATACATTGATGAGAAGTATAATGCTCAAAAAATTATAGAGGTTAGTCAAAAAATTTGTGAAATTATTGAAGCTAATATTTTAAACATTACGAAGCAAGATTATGATCCCGTTGGTGCATCTACAATGACTTTAATGAGTGATATAAAAGGTGATGGAAAGTGGGATGCTCATTCTACATTTGCTCCAACTGCTCAAGTCAGTTGTCATTTAGATAAGTCTCATATTACGGCACATACTTATCCTGATGCGAGTGATCCAGAAGGAATTTGTTCTTTTAGAGTTGATATAGATATTGCTACTTGTGGAGAAATAATTCCTTTGAAAGCGATAAATTATTTATTTGAAGCTTTTGAATGTGATGTCGTCTTTATTGATTATGTTGTGAGAGGTTTTACTAGAACAGAAGATGGTAAAAAAATATATAATGATCATTACTTTAACTCTATTCAGGATTTTATTGAGCCAGAAGTATTAGATCAATATCAATATAGATCTGATCTCAATATGGGAAGAGAAAATATTTGGCAAACCAAGCTAATGGTTAAATCATTTGGTCCTGAGCGATATTTAATGAAGAAAGAAGATATGAATCATCCAGAGATTGATTCTAAAATGCTATTACTCAATGAAGAAATGAGAGAAGTTTTTCAATTGTCTTAATTTTTAATTGCTCTTACACATATGTTTCGTGGTGATTTTTTAAAATCAAATGCTTGGAAAATTTCTACTTTAGATTTTTTTGCAAGTTTTTTTGCTCTATGTAGAATAATATTTTTCTCTAATAATCTTGAAAATAAAGATCTAACAAACCCAAGAGAAGTCATTCTATTCACTTGATATTGGATGTCTTTTCTTTGAAAGAAATCATTTAGATGATTATTCGCTTTTAAATTCATTCTTGTTAACTGGTTTTTTGCATAGAATTCAAAATCTTTTTGATAAGTACTTGGGTTTGAACTCAATAGAACAGATGTACTATCACTGTTAAAATATTCTTTTAAGAGTAATTCGAAAGTATAACGAAATTTTTTAACTTGGATTCTTTTTTGAGTTAGATCGGTAGTGGTATGTGATGACCTCATTGCTAAAGTTTTTGCAAAGTTAGATAGAGGTAATCGTTTAGAATAAGTTAAATTTGATTTATGAAAACAACATCCAAAATTTACTAATGCTTGATTTTCACTTTTCTTAAGAAAAAAATTAATAACGTGGTCAGTGAGCTCCCCACAATTATGAAGTGCTATAAGACAAGTATTAAACGGAGTTGGGAAATTCATATTTTCTTTTATTTCAAACTCTTTAGCATCAATTTTATAAAGATCTTTTGCTTTTTTTATAAGTTTTTCATCATAATCAAGGCATAAGACTTTTTTATTATTCTTAGAAACTTCAGATGATAAATGTCCACAACCACCTGCAAAATCTAAATATAAAGAAGATTTCGGCAAGTGTGGTAATAGCATTGAAATTTCATGCCTTTTCTTTTCTTTGACTTTGACAGTGTTGATCTTGCCTGAAAACAATTGATAGTTTTCTTTTATATATTGAAGATCAATGATCTCTGAAATAAAACTTTGTAATGAATTTGAAATATTCTTTTCTTTAAAGTTAAGGATATTGACTTTTTTTTCTATGTCATAGGAATCTATCTCTTTTGCCCAGTCTTCAATATTTCCCTCATAAACTTGAGGATAAGAGTTTAGGATTTCATAATTCCATAACAATTCATATGAATTTATGAAGTTTTCGATAGAATCTATTTCTGATTGATACATTTTAGAGTAAATATAAATGATGCATGAGATATTATCAAAAATTAAGTCTGAAAAAACTCTGGAAGGTTTAAAAATTCTGATTTGGGGAATAGGAGTTACCGGAAAAGCCCTCCATAAAGTATGTGAAAAATTTGGGGCGGATACTTGGTATACTGATAAGGAGTATAAAGGTTTACATAAGTTTATTCCAGATGATGAAGTTATTGAATCAAATCAAAATTTTGATTTGATTCTTAAGTCACCAGGAGTACCTTGGATTGATCAATTAGCTTTTTTTAGAAATTCAGATACTTTAATTATTGGTGAAATGGAGTTGATTTCCTTGTTGGATGATACTCCAATTATTGCAATTACTGGTAGCAATGGAAAGACTACCACTTGTACTATGCTCAAAGAAGCATTTGATCTTTTAGATAAGAAAACTTTCTTAGGTGGAAATATTGGTATCCCTTATTCTGAAATTTTAAATGGTGAGTATGAATTTGCTATTTTGGAAGTTTCTAGTTTCCAATTAGAGCTAATTGAGACATTTAGACCTGAGGTCGCAGTTATTTTAAATGTCTTTGAAAATCATATGGAAAGATATGATAGTCTTGATGAATACAAACAAGCCAAATTTAATATTTTTAAAAATTTTGATAGCAATGATAAATTAATTATTGCAAATGAACTGAGGAATGATTTAAAAGTAGATTTTTTTGTTAAATTTTTAAATCATGGAAGTCTAGATTTTTCCAAAATGAAAGTTGTGGGTGATCATAATAAGTTAAACTTTCAGGCAGTGTTTGAAGTTCTAACTTCCCTTGATTTAAATACATTTATTTTGGATGAGTTAATTGAAAACTTTCTTGGGATAGATCATAGAATTCAATTTGTTCATGAATCTAATGGAGTAAGTTATTATAATGATTCTAAAAGTACTAATCTAGTTGCAACGATGACTGCCTTGAAGTCATTTAAAGATCAATCTCAAATAGCCTTGATGTTAGGGGGACAGCTTCGAGATAATGATGTTAGTTCTTATCAAGAAATTTTAAGTATCTTAAATAAAGATCAAATTTTTCTTTATGGTGAGTCTAAAGATTTATTATCAAAAGAGTTTGATTTACATAGGAAGTTTGAATCATTTGAAGAGATATTAAATTCTGATGACTTGAAAAATTATTCTATAGTTTTACTTAGTCCTGGGTTCCCATCCTATGATCAATTTAGCAATTTTACTGAAAGAGGTGCGGACTTTATCAAAAAAGTAAATTTAAATGAGCAATGAGCCATGCTAACGGCAGTTCTTGACAGGAATGGTCGGGGAGCGTGTTTGTTCTTCTCCACAAGAAAATTTCATAAATATTGAATATAATAATATTGTGAGAATATTTTCATTTATCCTAGCTATTATTTTCTTTTTTGTTTCAGCAGCGCCGTGTCCTTATTATTTTGAAGAAAATGGAATGAAAAAGAAAAAAATTAGAGATAAGTATTTTATTCATCCTATAAAAAATAATATTGATAAAGCCATGGTTTGGAAAAGAGAATTTTTCAAACAAGATAATCAAGATTTTCTGTTCAGGATTTTGTCTGATGGTCTTGAGCAAGGTTATATAAATGAAAAAAACTTTGTGAAATTCAGAGAAAAGCTAATTTCAATTGATTCAAATCCAGGAAAAGATTATAAGGGGATAGTTGATTCTATCGTTAATAATATCAATGATATAAATTCTACTGGAGCTTCCTCTAATCAAATTAAAATTGATATTATAAATAAATTCAATAATAATTTTTTGAGTGATGTCATTTCAAGTAATGATTCTCTTGTTTCAAAAATATCTTTAACTACTCTGAATATATTATCTCGAAAAAAAAAGTACCTCTATGATAATGTAAGAAGTGTAAAAGATGCGGAGCAATTATTAGATTTATTATATTTAGTTGATCAATACAAAAATCCCCAAAGAAATATCTTTTTATCTGAATTGGATGTACTTTTATCAGGCCTATCAGATCAGAATTGTTAAAAAAGAGCATCTTGCAATTATTGAAAAATTTTCAAAAATCAATAAGAAAACAGAAAGGTTTTTTGAGAAAAGGCTGTCTTTTCATTC
>JAHDHG010000066.1 GCA_020631435.1 Bacteriovoracaceae bacterium
TTTTAATTCTAATTTCTTGTTAAAAAGAGTTGAGATATTTGGCATGATAGAGTCATTGGAAATATCTTCTTGGGATAAATCATAAGCTTCTTTCATTTGATCATATTCATATTCAAAATTTGATATGTTTGTATCAAAGTTTTCAAAGACGGGAATATAATCAGGTAAATAATCAAGTAAAGTTTCTCTTTGTTCAAAGAAGAATGGTAAAAAATAATGAATGTTTTCTATTAGATTTTTTTCACCAAGTTGAGAAAGTAAATATTTTCTCATTTCTAGTTTGTTTTTATATTTTGTAGGTGGGTTTGGAATATTTGATCTAAATTTATGAATTAATTCAGCATCATATATTGAGTTAATATTTGAAGAGATGTTCACTGAATTTAGATCTTCATCTTTTATAGATTTAAAAGTTGAAGGATCTATTGGAAAAATTTTTTCAATTTCATCATCAAAGAATTGAATTCTGTAAAAGTTTTTTTCATTAATTCTTAAATCAAAAATTTCTCCTTTTTGGCAATAAGTTTGATCTTTCGATGAATCAAAATTTTCTTTAATGCCAAGAACATGGAGTTTACTCTTTAAGTCATCCATGGAAATAACATCGCCAACCTTTATATTAAATTGATCATTTTTAAAAAATGAGGAAGGAGGTAAAACCTGATAAAGAGATCTATAGGTAGTAAAAATATATTGAGATGGATTATTAGCCAGGTCAGAAATTTTTTCTAAATAAAAAGAAAAATCCGACTCACTTACTATGAATTGTTCATAGGGAGAGTATTCGGGCTGGTAAAATAAATTGGATTTATATTTAAACTTTTGTTGATATTCATAAGCAGATGATTGATCTTTGCATATAAATATAAATTTTTTATCTAAAAAGGGATTTAGGGTCTTTTGAGAGTCTGCTGAAAAATGAATCATGAGCCATTGAAGAAAATTGCAGCCAAAAAAATTAAATTCAGAATTTTTATCAAAATCTTTATTCTGCCAATCTTGAAATTTAGAAAAATGATCACTCATGTATAAATAAAATCCATTATATAGACAATGGTTCCGAAAACCAGCCAAGTTGCTTTGAGCTGTTTTCAACATTAACCACATAGTGTAATCTGACAAGCATCAGTTTAACAACTTTTATGGAGATTTTCATTGATGTCAAATCAAACACTTAACGTGTTTATGCCAGTGGCCATCATGATGGTTATTGCAGCTCTTTTATTTGGTGGAGCATTACTGGCTGCATATTTATTAAGTCCAAGTAAACCAGGTGGAAACAAAGATTTGCCTTACGAATGTGGTGAAGAGCCAGTTGGTTCGGCGTGGTCCATGTTTAACGTAAGATTTTATGTTGTTGGTTTGATTTTTATTATCTTTGATGTTGAATCAGTTTTAATGTTTCCAGTTGCTGCAATTTTTAAAAAGATGAATGAGCTTGGAAATGGTACCTATATTTTAATTATCTTTTTAAGCTTCATTTCAGTTCTTTTAGAAGGGATTGCTTATTGCTGGAAAAAAGGCGATTTGGATTGGGTTAAAAGTTTTTCTAGAACAACAAAGACTAAATAATGGAAAATACAATTGCTGGATATTTTTTAAACTTTCCAATCTTTCAAGCGATAGCAGAAACATTGGGAGTAGGTTTAACTGCGTTTCTTATCTTTTTTGCTTTTGCTGGATTATTTACTGTAATCCTTGCCACAGTAGGTGGATTTGGAACAATTGCAGAGAGAAAAATTTCTGCTGACTTACAAGCAAGGATAGGTCCAAACAGAGTTGGTCCTTATGGATTATTTCAATTAATTGCAGATGGAATCAAGATGATTTCTAAAGAAGATATTATGCCTAGAAGTGCAGATAAATTTCTTTATTATCTTGCACCTTTTTTATGTATTTTTGGTGTTCTTTGTACGGTTGCAGTGATGCCTTTTTCAAAGAACTTGATCTTGTCTGATTTAAATGTGGGTGTATTTTATGCAATAGCAATTTCATCACTGGTTGGTGTTGGAATTTTTCTTGGTGGATATGCTTCAAACTCTAAGTGGTCTTTGCTTGGTGGTATGAGAGGTGCTTCTCAGATTATTTCTTATGAGATTCCAGTGACCTTAACAATTATGATGATTGTTGTTATCGCAGGTGGGTTGTCTTTTAATACACTTGTTGAAGCTCAAGCGGGAATGCCTTGGAATTGGTATATTTTTCACAATCCATTTACCTTTATTGGGTTTTTCGTATTTTTTATTTCTACATTGGCAGAAACAAACAGAGCTCCTTTTGATTTACCAGAAGCAGAGTCTGAATTAGTTTCTGGATACCATACCGAATATACTGGTATTAGATTTGGATTATTTGCTCTAGCTGAGTATATTGAAATATTTGTAGTATCGGCAGTTTCTGTAAGTTTATTTTTAGGAGGGTATCAGCTTCCTTTTAATATTTTAGAAGGAACACTTCCAAATGAATTACTTCAGTTTGGATCATTATTTTTAAAAACATGTGCTCTTTATTATGTTGTTATTTGGGTTAGATGGACATTTCCTAGATTAAGAGTAGATCAGTTGATGTCTATTTGTTGGAAGTATTTAACTCCAATTGCAATTTTTAACCTTGTTGGAACAGCGATTTGGGTTGTTGCTTTTGATGGTCAATCAATGTTTCAATTGTTTTTTGGAAGTGGAGCTCATTAATGTTTATTAATATTTTATTTTTTAGTGCTTCAGCTTTAGTAATCGCATCTTGTGCTTTAATGATGTGGACAAAGAATTTAATGCATTCATGTGTTTATCTTTTGGGTGTTTTAATTGGTGTAGCAGGTTTATATCTAACTTTAGGAGCTGACTTTGTAGCAGCTACTCAGATAATGGTTTATGTTGGTGGTGTTGTTATTTTAATGCTTTTTGCTGTGATGTTAACTGGTGGTAAAGACTTTCAAAGTAAAACTCAACAACTATTAAACTTGCTTCCTTCGATGGGAAATAAATATACATTCATGTGGGGAGGAGGAGTTGGTCTTGTTTTCGCTGGATGCCTAACTTATTTCTTCATGCATTTATTTAAAGTGATAAAAGTTCAAGAAATAGATAATAATTCTTATAGTCCAACTATTGAAAAATTGGGAGAACTCTTGGTAACAGATCATCTAGTTGCTTTCGAATTATCTTCTGTTCTTTTGTTAGGAGCTTTAGTAGGTGCTGCAATTATAGCAAGACCTAGAAAAGAAAGACCTGCTTATATAGATGATATTGAACATGATCATCATCACGATGAGGAGCATCACTAATGGTATCACTTCAAGCTTATCTTATCGTATCATTGATTTTACTAATTACTGGTTTAGTAATTATGATTTCAAGAAAAAATATAGTTGCGATTTTACTTGGTATAGAGTTGATTTTAAATTCAGCTGCTCTTAATTTTGTTGCTTATTCTAAATATACAACGAACAACTTAGACGGACATATCTTTTCACTTTTTATCATTGTGATCGCTGCCGCTGAAGCTGCTGTTGGTTTAGCAATAGTTATTAGATTTTTTCAAATTAAAGAAACTATTCATATTGATGAAGTTAGTGAATTAAGAGAGGAGATTGCGAGGTAATTTATGAATTATACTATTAGTACTATTGCACCAATCTTTCTTCTACCTTTCTTTGCATTTGTAATTAACTGTGTGTTGATTAAAAAAGTTCCAAAATTTGTTCCTTGGGTGAGCGTAGCTGGTATTGTTGGATCTTTTTTCTTTGCTGCAGCAATATTTATTGATTTTTTTACTGTCTATAATACTGACTATTATATTCATAAAGTATTTAACTGGATTGATTTAAGTCATGGAGACAATATCTTTAAAATCGATCTTGGTATTTTTATAGATAACATGACAGCAGTGATGCTTCTTATGGTAACAGGTGTTGCATCATTAATTCATATCTTTTCTACATGGTATATGAAAGGTGATGTGAGGTGGGAGAGATTCTTTGTTTATTTATCTCTTTTTACATCTGCAATGCTTGGTCTTGTGCTTTCAGATAATCTTTTAAGCATATTTATGTTTTGGGAGATTATGGGGTTTTGTTCCTATTCACTAATTGGTTTTTATTTTGAAAAAGAAGAAGCAGGAAATGCTTCAATTAAAGCTTTCATGACTACTAGAGTTGGTGATGTATTCTTTTTATTAGGAATACTTGCAATATGGGCAGTAGTTGGAAGTGTAGACATTCCAAGTATATATGCTGCGATTTCTAATGGAGCTTTTGAAGGTAAAACTGTTTTTGGAATTGCTCTTGCTAGCTTTGCAGGCTTTTGTATTTTTTGTGGAACTATTGGAAAGTCGGCTCAATTTCCACTTCAAGTTTGGTTGCCTGATGCGATGATGGGGCCAACGCCGTGCTCTGCTCTTATTCATGCTGCTACTATGGTTGCTGCTGGTGTTTATCTTTCTTTAAGAATGTATCCATTAATGTATGTGGGAGAATTAAATACTTTAATTGCATATATTGGTGGGATTACTGCTTTTGGAGCTGCAACAATTGCTCTTATTCAAAAAGATTTAAAAGCAGTTTTAGCTTATTCTACAATTTCTCAACTTGGTTATATGGTTCTAGGAATTGGCGTAGGTGCTTACAATGCAGCGTTTATGCATTTAGTAACTCACGCAATTTTTAAAGCATGTTTATTTTTATCTGCTGGTTCAGTGATTCATTCTTATCATGATAAATATATGCCTGAGATGGGAGGATTAAAAAATAAACTTCCTTATACTTGTATTGCTATGTGGTGTTGTACTTTAGCTATTGCTGGAGTTCCAGTTTTCTCTGGATTTGTTTCTAAAGATAGAATTTTAGGTGATGCATTGTACTTATTCCTTCAAACGGGTGAGGGAGTTTACGCTATTCCTACAATACTTGGATTTGTTGGAGCATTCTTAACACCTTTTTATATGTTTAGAATGATGTTCTTAACATTTCATGGAAAAAATAGAAACAAAGATAAATATGATCATTGCCATAAAGAACATTTAACTTGGAACCAAAACGTTCCACTTTTAATTTTATCTGTTTTTACTTTAGGTTTTTTCTTTAGTGGGTCTTTAACTGGTCAAGGAATTATTTCTTTTGCGAAAGAGAAGAAAGAATGGTTTAAAGTTTTAATTGAGCCACCTGTTCAACAAAGATTAGAAAAATTTTCAAATGTAACTAGTCAGCCATTTTCTTTTGAAGATACAAGAGATATGTCAGTGATTCCTAAGAGTCAGTATTTAAAGCAATCTGGTTTTGCTGGTCCTGGTTATGATACTAGTGCTGAAGAAGAGTATTATGATGAGGTTCACCATGCCCACGTTCTTGGTGCTGTAGCATCGGTGATTATTGTTGCTCTTTCAGTTTTACTCGCTTTTGCGATGTATATTTTTGGGTTTATTAGTCCTTCATTTTTTTATGATAAATTATCATTTTGGGTGAAGGCCTTAAAAAATAAATATTACATGGATTGGTTATATATAGATGTTTTAATCAAGAAAGGATTATTAAAGTTAAATAACTTGTTATCTTGGTTTGATTCAGGAATCTATGATCGATACGCAATTGATGGTTGGGCATTTATTAATAGACAAGTTTTTAAAGCAAGTCATTGGTTTGATAGAGTAATTGTCGATAGCGTAGCTGTAGATGGAACTGCAGTTGGTACAGAAATTTTTAGTTTAGTAACGAAATCTATTCAATCAGGATACATTCAAAAGTATATTATTGTTCTTATCGGAGCAATTGTTGCTTTATCAATGTTTCTTGGATTTTAATTTTAAGGAGTAATCTGTGAGCGGATTATTAAATTGGATACTTTGGACACCTGTCGTTGGTATTTTAGCTATTTTATGTATTCCATCAAAAAACAAAAATGCAATTAGGTACGCAGCATTAGCAACAACTGCTGTTACTTTTGTTTTTACCTTATTGCTTTATATTAACTTTGATACTTCAGTTGCCGGTATGCAACCTGATTTTTTAGTCAAAGTTCCTTGGATTGGTGATTTTAATATTTTTTATTCCTTGGGCGTTGATGGAATTTCAATGCCGATGACGATCTTAACAGGTTTGTTATTTTTCTTATGTATTTTAAGCTCATGGACAGTTGATAAGTCAGTAAAGGCTTACTTTGCACTTCTTTTAATGCTTGAGTCTACAGTTTTCGGTGTATTCTTCGCCTTAGATTTCTTCTTATTCTATGTATATTGGGAAGTAATGCTTCTTCCAATGTTTTTTCTTATTGGAATTTGGGGAGGAGAGAATAGAGAGTACGCAGCTGTTAAATTTTTTCTTTATACGTTCTTTGGATCGATAATCATGCTAATTGGTATTATCGCTCTTTATTACTCTGTAGATGGAGTTGATGCATTTAATATTCTTGCTCACCAAGGTGGAAAGTATATTGGTAAAACAGTATCTATTTTTGGAACTGAATGGGCATTTAATAAAATTTTCTTTTGGGCAATGTTTTTAGGATTTGCCATTAAAGTTCCAGTATTTCCTTTTCATACTTGGCTTCCGCATGCACACGTTCAAGCCCCAACAGCAGTATCAGTTATTCTTGCAGGTGTTTTACTTAAGATGGGAACATATGGATTTTTAAGAATCGCATTTCCAATCTTTCCTCAAGCCGCAGTAGATTATTCTACAATTATCGCAGTACTTGGAGTGATATCAGTTTTATATGGAGCTTTTTGTGCGATGGCGCAAAACGATGTTAAGAAACTCGTTGCTTATTCTTCTGTTTCGCACATGGGATTTGTCATGATGGGTATGGCAGCAATGACTACTCAAGGTATGAACGGTGCTGTTCTTCAAATGTTTAATCACGGTACATCAACAGCAATGATGTTCTTAATGATAGGTGTGATTTATGAAAGATCTCATCACAGATGGATCGTTAGACCTGATGGAACTAAAGGATATGGAGGACTTGCTAAGCATATGCCGACATATACAGTAATTTTTATAATTGGTATGTTTGCATCTCTTGGTCTTCCAGGTCTTTCAGGGTTTATTTCTGAAGCATTAATTTTCTTAGGAATTTATGAGAGATTTACAACTATTACTGTTATTGCAGTGATGGGGCTTTTAATTGGTGCTGCTTATCTTCTTTGGATGTATAAAAGAATGTTTTTTGGAGAGCCTTCAGAGGAAGTTTTATCTTACTCGGATATGAATATTAGAGAGATCGCTTATATGTTACCTTTATGCGCAGCAGTTATAATCTTTGGTATTTACCCGTCTCCAATTTTAGATATTATGAGAGCTTCAGTTGGAAAGCTTGTTGAGCTAATGGCGCAATTTCAATAAGGATTTATTGTGACTACTAACCTTTTAGCAAATTTATCTTTTTATATTCCTGAGATGATTGTCATCGTAACGATGATGTCTCTTCTTTTTATGGAAACTGCTTATGCAAATAATGAAAGAAGAAGAACATTTGTTTACGTTACAGGTGTTATTGGAATGCTTCTTTGTTTGTTTTCTTTGTTTAAAAATTTAGGAGTTGAGGCACAAGGAATTTTTGCAAATGCAGTAGTTGTTGATTCATTTAGTACTATGATGAAGATAACAATGGTTATTGGGACTCTTGGCACTTTTTACATCAGTCATAAATCAATAGATATTTATGATGAATTAAAATCTGAATATTTAATTATGGCAGTAGGTGTTTTAATTGGCGGAATGCTTTTAGCGTCATCAAATAATATGCTTACCCTATATTTAGGAGTAGAGACTCTTTCTATACTCTCTTATGTTATGACTTCTTTAAAAAGAAGAGATAATTTATCTAGTGAAGCTGCGATTAAGTATGCACTTTATGGTGGTGTGACTGCAGGAATTATGCTTTTTGGAATGAGTCACTTATATGGAATGTTTGGGAGTATTCAATTTGGTCCAATCATAGAAGGTATTAAAGGATTAGAATCTTTTAATGTCGCAGCAGTAATTTCATTATTACTTTTCTTTGTTGGGATCGGATATAAGATTGCTTGTTTTCCTTTTCATATGTGGTCACCAGATGTTTATCAAGGATCACCGGTGCCGGTAACTGCATTCTTTTCTATTGTTCCTAAGATTGCCGGAATAGCAGTAGTTGCTAGAGTAACATATTCATTTTTTGGAACCGAGACAGTGAATACTCATATTTGGAATAGTCTTATTGCTTTAATTGCAGCTCTTACTATGACTGTAGGAAATTTATCTGCGCTAAATCAAAAATCAGTGAAAAGAATGTTAGCTTTTTCTTCTATTGGACATGTTGGGCTGATCCTCATGGGTGTTCTAACTTTTGGAAATAATGGAATGAGTGCCATTCTTTTTTATACACTTATTTATACATTTATGACTTTAGTTGCTTTCTTTGTTACTACGATGGTTGTGAATAGAACTGGAAGTGATGATGCAGTTTATTTTAGAGGTTTAATGAAAACCCATCCTATCCTTGGAATGAGTTTTTTAATTGCTCTTTTTAGTTTGGCTGGATTGCCTCCTTTTGGTGGCTTCGTTGCTAAGTTTAATATTATTTCATCTGCCGTCGGAAATGGGTTATATACTTTATCTATAGTGGCGGCTATTAATTCTGTTATATCATTGGTTTATTACCTTAAGCTCGCTAGATCTATGGTTTTTGATACTGCTGACAGTGAAGAAACGATTGAAAGTTACTCACTTGCTTCAAGAGTGTATGTAATTGGTATGGTAATCCCTATCATTTTCCTTGGTCTTTTCTGGAATAATATCTATCATCTCTATTCTTCTGCTAAACTATATTTAAATTAATTTTAAATAGTTAGCAGTTACATGAAGTATTACGTTAAACATAATAATGAGGAGTTAGGTCCGTATAGATTGGATGATATCCAGTCTATGCTTAAAAAAGAACTTCTTCCCAAATTTATAAAGATCCGTTCTGAATTTGATGATAACTGGAGAGCGCTAACTGATTTCACACAACATATTGATTTAAATTCCGAGGACTTCACTTTTACAGATTCAATTTTTAAGCAACTCAAAAAAGAAGAAACTTCTAAAATAGTTCTAAAGAAAAATAATGATGATGCTGAGCTTATTAATGATAATGACTTAGATAAAACAATTCTTTCTAAAAATACTCAAATTGAACTAGATGAGAATACTATTTCAATTAAAGAAAACTTAAATAAAACTTTTAAACAATTAACCACTCGAAAATCACAAGTGGATAAAACTAAATTTTATGATATTGATGAGTTTAAAGGTGCTCTGCAGGAAGCTCAAGAAACAGAAGATCTTTTAAAAAGAAAAAGAAGAGATATAGAAGAGGTAAAAGAGGCTACAAAAGATCCCGTGAATAGAGGTTTGTTTTTAGCGATTCTTTTGTGTTTATTGGCTTTTTTATTTCTTGATGACCCTAAAGAAGAAGAAGTTATTGTTGAGAGCAAAGAAGAATTTTTGTTTCCTGAAATCACTCAAATAGAAGAAGTGATTGGTGGAAATGTGGATAAATCAGATTCCATTTTGGATAAGTCTAAAAAATATACTTTTTATCAATATGAAGATTTGCTTCAAAAATCGAAATTATATAAAGAGGCGCTAGATGTTTTTTATAATAAAGATGCAGTTCTAAAGCTTTCTAAGACATATGGACTTCTCTTGCCGTTTACAAAAGAAAAAGAACAAGCATCAAATATCATTGCATCTTTATTAGAAGTTTTAGGTGAAGAAAAAATGTTCAAGCAACCAATGAATTTTGAAGCTTGGATTATTTTTTATCATAACATTAAAAAATATGCCGCTGTTAAATTCTTAGTAGAAAGTTATTTAAGAGTTAATGATAAGATAACTGCCATAACCTTATCATTTTTTTTCTCATCACTTCATCATTTAGGAGAATATGAAGCCCTGGAGACTTATAAATCACAATTAGCGAAGTCTTTAGATCAAACACCTTATGCATATAATGCACTTTTAGAATATCTTTTAGTTGAAAATAGATTTAAGGATTACGGTAAAGTTGCTTACAGAGGTTATAAAAAATTCCCGAAGAGTTTATTGATTATTCGTCATTTAATTAAATTCCTAATACTAGATGAGAGATATAAAGATGCTTTGTCATTATTAAAAACATATGAAAAAAGAGAGTATGATCACCATCCTATTTATAAAGCTTTTTACTTAGAATCAATGGGTGTTTTAAAATCTATAGATGGTAAATTTCAAGATGCACAAAAAGATTTTGATCTTGCTATTAAATTAAATCCAGAATCAGAAATTGTAACTAAACTATCCAACCTAGAAACATCAGATCAATATAAAGAAACAACTGATTTAATTAATAGATCAAAGGCAATTAACTTTGTTAGAAGGTCTCAAAGAGAAATTAAAGAAAAAAAATTCCAAAATGCTTTGTCTACTGCACTAGATGCGGTTGATGCATTTGAATCGCCTGAAGCAAGACTTAATTTGGCTGATATCCAAAGAGAGCTTGGGTATTATTCTGAAGCTATTAAAAATTATGAAAAAGTACAAAGGTCTGAATCTGGTCTGGGAACTCAGAATATTAATCTATTAAGAACCTATGTTGAATCTTATCAATTTGGCAAAGCGAATAAATTAATTAATAAAATATCAAATTTACCCTTGGCATCTTCGTCTAGATACAAAGAATCAGTATCTGATTTTTATTTCAAGCAAGGTCAATATGCCAAAGCATTATATTGGTTAAATTTATCTACAAAAGAAAATAAGATTAATGATCGTGGGCATTATAAGATAGCAAATATTAGATTTAATAATGGATCTATTACAGAAGCAAAAAGAAGAATATTGAAAGCTATTAAATTTGATCCTTCTAATTTAGATTATAGAATTTTGTATTCTAAGATCAAAAAAGAAGAGGATGGTGTTGAAACTGCAATTGGATATTTAAGAAGTATTAAAAAAAACTTTCTAGAACATACAAAAATTAAAAATCAAATAGCTGTATTTTATTATGAGAGTGGTCAAATTAATAGTTTTGAAGATCTTATTAAAGAAGTTGTGATTGATGATAAAGAAAATGCAGACTTTTATCTCTATATGATGAATGCTGCTTCTATTGAAGAAAACGATTCGCTTGCAATAAGTTATGCAAAAAAATATATGTTAGTAAACCCTGGGAATCATGAGGTTGGAATTGAGTTGTCTAAATCTTATCTTAGATTGTTAAAATTTGATGAAGCCGAGAAAGTTTTACTTAGAATACAAGCTAAGATTAAATCTTTTCCTGAGGTAAATTCTTTATTATCTCATATTTATTTCTTAAAAGGTGAGATGGATAAGGCTCAGGCTTATGCAGAAGCTGAGATAAAATTTAATCCCAGAAGAACATATGGTTATGTTCAGTTGGCCAAGATATTTGAAAAAAATGGAGATCTGGGTGGTGCTTCTATGCATTTAAATAAAGCAAAAAGATTTGATGCTGAAGACATGGATATGCTTAAAACATTTGGCGATCTTAAACTTAAAATGGGGCAGCCAAATGAAGCCATGAAACTATTTGAAAAGGCATTGGAAATTGACGGGGAAGATCATTACCTATACTTTCAATTAGCTGAAGTTTATAAGAATATGGGTAAATCTAAAGAAGCAGCAAGGAATTATAGGACTTATTTAGATTTATTCCCAGATGCGCCTGAGAAGAATGAGATAAGAGAATTTTTAAGTCTATTGGAGTAATTATGTTAGACATCAAATTCATAGAAGAAAATAAAGAAAAAGTTGTTTCAAATCTTAAATTAAGAAAATTTGATACTTCTAAGATTGATGAAATAATTAATATTAACGAAGAAAGGAAAAAATTAATTTCTAGAGTCGAAGAAATTCGATCCGAAATAAATTCTAAATCTAAAGAGATTGGAATTAAGATTAAAGCTGGTGAAAGTGCTGAAGCAGAAAAAAGTAAAGTGTCAGAGCTTAAGAAAAGTATCGAGCAAGAAGATCATAGATTAAGCGAAGTCAATAATGAGCTCAATAATGCATTATCAGTTTTACCAAATTTAGTTGAAGAAGATACACCTATTGGCGACTCTGATGAAAATAATTTAGAGCTTAAGAAAGTAGGAAAGATTCCAGAGTTTAGTTTTGAAGTTAAAGATCATGTGGCTCTAGGTGAAGATTTAGGAATGCTTGATTTTGAAACTGCTGCAAAGTTAACTGGAGCAAGATTTGTAGTCTATAAAGGACTTATAGCAAGGCTTGAAAGAGCAATTGCAAACTATATGATCGATTTCCATTTAGACCGTGGTTATGAAGAAATTATTCCACCTTTTATAGTCCAAGCTTCTACTTTGTATGGAACGGGTCAACTTCCAAAATTTGGAGAAGACTTATTTAAATTGGAAAATACTGATTGGTATTTAATTCCAACAGCAGAAGTCCCTGTGACGAATCTGTTAAGGGAATCAATTATCAAGGAAGAATCTTTTCAAAAGAAATATGTGGCATTTACTCCTTGCTTTAGAAGTGAAGCTGGTTCTTATGGGAAAGATACGAGAGGCCTGATAAGGATGCATCAATTTAACAAGGTTGAAATGGTTCAAATTACAGATGCTGAAAATTCAAAAAAGGCACATGAAGAAATGTTTGAATCTGGTTGTACGATTTTAGAAGAATTAGGTCTTCCTTATAGGGCCGTAAGGCTTTGTACTGGAGATATAGGATTTGGTGCTAGAAAAACATATGATCTTGAGGTTTGGGTTCCTTCTCAAAATAAATATAGAGAGATTTCTAGTATTTCAAATTGTTGGGACTTTCAAGCAAGAAGAGCAAAGATTAGATATAAGAAAGATGGCAAGAATCAGTTTGCTCACACACTAAATGGATCAGGTTTAGCCGTGGGAAGGACATTAGTAGCAATACTTGAAAATTATCAACAAGCTGATGGCTCTATTAAAGTCCCTGAAAAGTTAATTCCCTATATGAGAGGATTAGAGGTAATTAAAGCTTCTTAATTGTCAAAATCTCATAATTAAATTATATTTTTATAAATCAATAACGGAGAACTGGCCGAGTGGTCGAAGGCGGCAGTTTTGAAAACTGTTGAAGTTCGCGCTTCCGGGGGTTCGAATCCCTCGTTCTCCGCCATTTCTTAATCCTTAATACAATCTTAACTTTCTTTTTAATCTTTAATCTTTTACAAAGTCTCAAAGATATTTATTAAAAAAGGGTAACATGAAAAAAATTATTATTTTAACTATTCTGACTAGCTCAATCTCTCTGTTAGCTAATTCTATAAAAATCACTAAGGAAGCTACCAATGTTCAAGCGATAGAAGTACATACAAAAACATTTTGCAAAGAAATTGATACATACTTTGATGAAGCTGATTTTGATTGTAACCTAGCTGAGTTAAAGAAAAACATTTCAAAAGTTACTGGAAAGATTATTAGCATAGAGGGAATTGATAAGAACTCTAGATATGT
>JAHDHG010000067.1:0-10447 GCA_020631435.1 Bacteriovoracaceae bacterium
GTCCTGGTTCAAAATCTCCAGCAGGACATCCACAATTTGAAACTATAGGAGCATCTCCTGCAATAGTTGGGCAGGCATCTAGAGTATTGTTTAGCCCATCACCATCAATATCTGATGGAGTACATTGTGGACAAAAATCACCGACTGGATCATCACCACTATCTGAACCACCTGAACTACTTCCTCCCTCAGGATCAGGATCTGTGATATCCTCGTTGATTACTACACCTTGAAGAGTAATTCTATGGTGTGTAGTCCTACCCTCTATAGATGTAATAAAAACTTCTACTAGATCTGTCATATTCATAACTCGCGATTCCATTTGAGTTAAAAGTGATTGATTCAAGTCATACTTTAGTTCTGTTAAGCTAATCGATTCCACTGCGCCTCTCGCTGTCTGACCAACAACATCTACTTCCTGAATCACTACTCCAGTAAGATCAGATAGATCAATAATCTCAGAGAAATCATTTGTTTCATTTAAACTCACTGAATTAACAAAATGATTAATTACTGTCGGGTTAGTTGCTGGAGGACTTATAGGAAATGTCGTTGAAGTGACTCCTGTTGGTCCTGGGGTTACTTCGGGAACATCATGTCCGCATGATGTTAGAAAAATGAATGACAAAACTATTAAAAGTCTCATAGTTGCTCTCCTATTACTATTCACAGTGTTAAGAGCAAAACTCATACCAACTCTAATCTAAATTAGAGCTAGTATGTAAAAAATATATGTATATAAATTGATGAGTGTCAAAAAAATGTACACTTTTCTTCGTTTTCAAAAACTATTTGTAAGGAATTTATTTTTTAGAATCTCATGACATCTAAGATTTTAAATATATACTAACTGCTTAATCAACTATCCCAAAGGAAAAAAATGAATTTAAAATTACTTTTAATTATTTCAATGCTAATCAGTAACTCCTTGTTTTCATCGGACCCTGGATCGAACACTGAGTACTTTATTTGTGAGCAAACAGACTCTCAGGCGGGTGGAAAAGTTGGCTTTAAACTAATGTTTGTTATTCACCCTGACAGAAATAATACTAACTCAAAAATTGCGATTAGTTACCGTGATTGGGATGGAGATGACAAAGGTTTTATCAAAGGTTCAACTTATCATCCAGTAAAAACAAGATCTAAAAATTTTTCAATTTATACTGACGGGGGCGAGTACTACACTTCAGAATTTGCTCGTACTGGAAATCATGGAGTTTATTCTTTATGGAACCCAGGTTCTTATTTTTCACTAAATTGCTTTCTTGACGAAGATTATTAATAACTTTTTAAAATTCCACTATCTTTAATATTTTTAAATTATTAAAGATAGTGGGCTAAGATATATAAAAAACGACTAAGAGTTTTTAAACACTTGCCGAAGATCTCTCCTCAGCTCTTAAATCTTTTCTCAAAATTTTACCAACATTAGACTTAGGCAGATCATCTCTGAATTCATAATGCTTAGGAACTTTATAACCTGTTAAATTACTCTTACAAAAAGATTTGAGCTCATCAATTGTTAAACTATTATCTTTTTTAACAACAAAGACTTTAACGACTTCTCCACTCTTATCATCATGAACTCCAATTGCAGCACATTCTAAAACTTTATCATGCTTAACAACAACATCTTCAACTTCATTTGGAAATACATTGAAACCAGAAACAAGTATCATATCTTTTTTTCTATCTACGATTTTAACAAAGCCATCTTTAGTCATAAAACCAATATCACCGGTCCTTAAAAATCCGTCATTTGTCATTACTTTTGAAGTTTCTTGAGGTCTTTGCCAATATCCTTTCATGACTTGAGGACCTTTAATGCAAAGCTCTCCTACTTCATCCTTTTCAAGATTTTTTCCATCATCATCTTTAATGACTAGTGTTGTAGAGGAAATAGGAAGTCCGATATATCCATTATAAGCAGAAAGAGTCATTGGATTAATACAAGCTGCAGGAGACGTTTCAGTGAGTCCGTATGCTTCAATCAAAGGCTTTTTAGTAATATCTTGCCAAGTTTCAGCAACAGCTCTTTGAACTGCCATTCCTCCCCCTAAAGTTACCTTTAATGGATTAAAATCAAGATTCTTAAAATCATCATTATTAACTAATGCATTAAAAAGAGTATTAACACCGGTGAGAGCAGTAAATTTCCACTTACTTAATTCCTTAACAAATCCAGGAATATCTCTTGGGTTGGTAATCAGAACATTCAGAGCTCCAACTGAAGAGAAGACTAAACAGTTCGCAGTTAAAGAGAAAATATGATAAAGCGGTAGAGGCGTAATAATAATTTCTTGCCCATCAATAAGAGCATTTTTAATCCATTCTTTGGCTTGCAAAACATTAGCAACAATATTTCCATGAGTTAACATTGCACCTTTAGAAACACCAGTCGTTCCTCCGGTATATTGCAAGAAAGCAAGATCATCATGCTTCATCACTGCTTTTTCAAACTTAGATGAATCCCCTTTTTTAAGAGCATCTAAGAATTTCGTAGCTTTGGGAATATTCCAACTTGGAACCATCTTTTTAACATTTTTTAATACAAAATTTACAATTTTTGATTTAGGGAATTTAAGTAAATCACCTACTGCAGTTACAATAATATGTTCAAGTTTTGTGCTTCCTAAAATTTTCTCAAGGTTATGAGCAGAGTTTTCAAAGATGATGATTGCCTTAGCACCACTATCATTAACTTGGTGTTCAAGCTCTCTAGCTGTATAAAGCGGGTTAACATTAACAGCAATCATTCCTGCTTGTAAGATCCCAAATAATGCCACCGGATATTGAAGAATATTGGGCATCATCAAAGCAACTCGATCTCCCTTTTTCAAACCTAAAGATTGAAGATACTGACCAAACTTTTGACTCAACTCTTTAAGCTCACCATATGTAATTGTTTTTCCCATATTGTGAAATGCTGGTCGATCTGAAAACTTCGCGAATGAGTTATCTAATATCGACAAGATTGATTCATAAGTATTTAAATCTATCTCTGGAGAGACACCTTTGTCATATTGATTGATCCAAATTTTATCCATTTTTACCTCTATATTATTTAATCAAATTATCTTTAAATTAGCTCGAATTGTCAGTTTAGAGCAATAATATCCAAAACAATTATTATTTCAAATTTGATCTAAATCTATGAAAAATTTATCACATATGCCTTTAACATTTGTTAATAACCAGTAATTAGTGCTAACTAAAGTTATGAAAATACTTGTTTGTATTTCTATACTTTTTTCAATTTCACTCTTTTCTTTCGATCTAGACTCGTTCCTGATAAAAACTCATGGATATTCAAGTCAAAAGATAATAAGTGATTTTAGAGATTCTAACCAAAAACAAGCTACTATTCATTTAATTGAAAAACTCAAACGACATCAGCCTATAAGATATGAAGCTTTAGAAAATTCAGATTTTATCTTTAAGCATCTTAACTGTTTTCCCCAAAATTTAGAATGTGCTTCTGAAGAAACATTAAATAAAGTATTTGAATTTAAAAACTCTATCAAGAAAACTCCTAACTATCCTTGGAAGAGACAAAAAGACTTTTATAATATACAGACAAAAAAACAATTAAAAGAATTTCTAACTCATCTTCCCAAAGGATTTAAAGCTCGCTTCAGAAGAGCAGAGATTAAATATTTTCAATTTTCAATACTAACTTCTTTTCTTAATTCAGAGGATTCATTTAGACTAAAACTTGCCCTTTTTTTTCAGAACCACTTTGTTTCAACTTTAGATGTAGTGCTTAGGCCCCAATATATTTTAGATCAATTTAACCTAATCAATGATAGCTTAATGGGTGATTTTAAATCTTTTGTCTCTAAAATTACTCTTGATCCTGCGATGCTTATATACCTCGATGGAAATAAAAACTTTTGCATTAAGGATGAGAATCAAAAATGTAACCCGCCTAATGAAAACTATGCAAGAGAATTAATGGAACTATTTACTTTAGGAGCAAGCGAAGAAGATGGTAGTGGAAACTGTTATACTGAAGATGATATAAAATCTGCTTCTTTGGCCTTAACTGGGTATACAATTAACAGATTAGGTAAGGTAAGATATAGAAGAGATAAAAGTGACTTTAATCTAATAACGAATAAATATCCTAGAAAAGAGATTTTCCAATCTCCATGTCACGTTAAAGGTTTTTCACAAATCCCATATAAGAAAAATAAAGTGACTAATACCAAGAGTTTAATAGATTCATTATTTGAAAGAAGAGGAACGCAGATAGCTAGGTTTATATCAAAAAAATTACTTGCTGAATTCTTAAGAGAGGATCATCCAGGTTTTGAAAAACATTTAATTCGAATTCAAAAAAGATTTTATAACTCAGGCTTTAAACTACCTGTTTTATATAAACAAATCCTGATCACGCCTGATATACTAGATACTTCAAATATCTCAAACCAAACAAGATCGCCTTTAGAATTAACACTTGGCTTAGTGAAATCATTTAATTCAAAAGTATCAAATTCTGGAGTTATTAATAAAATAAATTATTTTCTTTATGAATCAGAGCAAAGTTTATTTAATCAAAATGATGTAAAAGGTTGGAATACTGGTGATAAGTGGATCAACATGTCTTCACTTACTTATAGAATTGCTCTTGCTAAGTTTATTTTTGATAGAGTTATAAAAAATAAATGTAAAAATAATTTTGCCACTTTTAAAAATAATCTTAAACACTACTTAAAAACTATGAATTTAGATGGAAACTTAGAGAGTTGTGAGGATCTAGATAATATAAGAGATTTAATTATTTCTAATAATAAATTTCAAATGAGGTAAAATGAGAAGAAGAGATTTTATTAAATTAACTTCTACAGGTCTTTTAGCTGCTTCTACACCATTTCACTCTTATGCATTCAATTTTCTTGAAGAAAAAAAATATCTTTTTCTAATTGAACTTGCAGGCGGAAATGATGGTTTGAATACAATTGTTCCTTTGGATCAATATGATACTTATAAGAAAATAAGGAAAAGTATTCACCTAAAAGATAATCAACTTAATAATACCTTCCTTCAAGATAATTTAGAGTTTGCCTTTAACCCTAATTTGAATTCACTATTTAAACTTTATAATGAGGGAGACCTTATTCCTCTTCTTGGAATAGGAGTAAAAGATTCTAAAGGAACAAAGTCTCACTTCAAGGGAATTAATATATGGAACCGAGGATCTTCTAATTTAAATAATGATGGTTGGCTTACACAAGTTAATAATGAACTTAGTGAGTTAAAATATAAGAAAGCGTCTTCACTGATATTAAGACCGTTTAGAGGAACCCCTTTAGATGGTTCTGATGGATCATCTATAGAAATTAAAAACATTGAACATTTTCAAGAACATCAAAGATATATAAGATCACTTCCAAGCAATTATAATAATCCTAAAATTGCAGAGACTATTGAATTTATAAAAAATCTAGACATTGATTTAAGTAAATTACCAACTGCTGTTAATAATATTGATTTTCCAGATCATGTCTTTGGGGAAGATATAAAAACTGCTTTAATATTATTATCGCAGCCCAATACTCATATCCCAGTGATCAAACTTAGGCTTCCAGGATTTGACACCCATGTTAATCAAATGGAAAGACATGAAAAACTTATGAACACTTTAAATCAAGGAATTAGTTCATTAGTGCAGTCTTTAAAAGAGATGAATATTTATAACGATTCTCTTATTTTTACTTATTCTGAGTTTGGCAGAAGGCCTTATGAAAATATGAGCATTGGGACAGATCACGGAACTTCAAATGTTCAATTTTTAATTGGAGGAGGCCTTAACGGCGCTAGAGCTTTTGGTTCTTATCCAAGTCTCGATTTCAGTGATAAAGATCAAAACTTAGAAGTGAAGCTAGATTTTAGAAAAGTTTATGCTTCAATAATTCAAGATTTTTTTAAAATTAAGCTTTCTGAAAAGAGTAGTTTTGAAGATAGATTATTTTTATCAAGTCAATACTATGATAAAAATCTAAATCTTTTCTAATGAAGATCCCAGTCAATTGCGCCATCTCTATATGAATATAAATGCTCATGAGTTAATTCTAATCCTACATATGAATAACCAGTCCCAACGACACAATGAAGTTCAGGATATTCATAGATAAACTCATCAATTAAATCTACACAATAATCTGATTGATGATGGGAATGAACACCAACGCACTCTCTCTCGATAATATCATATTCTGTTACAATCACTGTTTCACAAAGCTCATAAGTATAAGGAGCATCAACCCCTACCTCTACATGTACATGTTCACATGATAATAACCAACAAACTGACAAAATAATTAAAATTAAAGTCCTCATAATTTCTCCCTCAATATTCATACGTAATGAAAATAGTTAAGTTTCTGCTAAATTATTGATTTTTATGCATTTATCGATAAAATATCATGATAAGGAGTTTCTAATGTCATTAAAAGATGCACTTTTAAAGGCCGGATTCAAGAGTACAAAGGCCCAAAATGATAGAGAGGTAACCTATAAAAAAGACCTCAAAAACTCAGAAAAACACCAATTTTCGAGGAATTTTTGCGAAGTATGCCAAACAACTCAACCAGATGTTGAAAGGTTTAAGCATAGAAATAGACTCATAGATGCTCAATGGATTTGTTGCAATTGTGCTGACAAAAATGAAATTCACGATGATTATAGAGTCACGGCACAGAGTGATTTTTCTAAAGCTAGAAAATATAGACGTCAATACGGTCCTACGAACAAACTAGATAAAAACTTTAAGTCAGGAAGAGGCCCTCAGAAAAATAATCAAAGAAGAAACAACTTTAATACTTCCAATGATAACCAAAGAAATAATACGAGAAGAAGAAATCAAAATAATAAAAATAGAAATTTTAACAAATAGGTTTTTTAGAATAGACTCTAAATTTCTTATTTGGCTTACCTTGCATTTGATGAGTTAAATTATTCATCCCATCATTATTTGAAAGGATCCAAGATATTTCACCTTTTTTGATACCAGCATTATTAGTGCATCTATCCCATGCATTCCAAACAAGAAAACTTCCTAAACCTTGACCATGGAAATCTTTTTTAATTCCTAATGCATAACCTCTTGCTGAATCAAGCTTATTTTTCTTAGTTAAAATATTCCAGATCATTTTAATACCTATACTACCTCTCCCCTCAGAAACAATAGGATTAAAATTAGGGAGCATGATTAAACAACCAACATCTTCCCCATTTTTCCTGGCAAAAAATACAAGATTCGGATTAATGAAAAACTTAAACATCAAGTACATGTCATTGACTTGTTCCTGAATTAACTCTTCAAATCCCCAGTTTTCTGAAAGTGCATCATTGAAAATTCTTGCAATAACTTTCACTTCGCTTTTCATTTTCTTTGAATTCATCACTCTTAACTCAAAGCCATTTTGCTCACAAGCTAAAGCTTTTGCCTTCATTTCTTCTGGAAGTTTTGTTGAACCTAGGACGTCATAAGCCAATACATCCATTGCTCTTTCAAAACCATTATTTTCAAAATAGTTTTTATAATAATCAGGATTATACTTCATCATAAAATATGATTCCGCATCTTGCCCCTCCACAAGAACACCCATATAAGGATCTTCCATTCTAAAACTATACGGGCCAATCATTTCTAGATGTGGGTATAAGCTTTGAGCATGGTCTAAAAGATTTTTTGCAACATCTTCTCTTCCTGGCATGCATTCAAAGAAACCAAAGTTTAACTTGTCTTCTCCATTATGATTATGGACTTTAATACCTAATGTACCTAGAACTTCATCATTTTCAACTGCAAGGAGTAAATGCTTATTTTTAGATTTATAATTGCCAATAGTTATTTTTGAAATAAGTTTTAAGGGCATAACATAATTTTCAAATTTTAAAATGTCATAATATAACTTCTTAGGAAAATCTAAGAATCGATTAAGATCTTTTCTATTATCCACCTGAATTATTTTCATATTTCTCCTTAAAACAGAAATTTATTTAACATATCAAGTTTGTTGCTGTAAAGATGAGTAAAGATCAATCAGAGGTAAAAATGAAAGCATTAATCTATGATTTATCTATCCCAAAATACATTTTTGCAAAGGCATACCATTTACTTTCAAAGGGGAAATTACCTGCAATTTTTCCAAACTTGAAATTTGTTAAAAACTGCCCTAAACCAACATTAAACTCTGAGAACTGGGTCTTAGTTAAATCACTGATGAGTGGTATTTGTGGTTCAGATCAGAATATGCTGATGGGCAATGAATCATTTTCAATGGAACCTTACGCAAGTTTTCCATGTGTAATGGGGCACGAGAATGTTTCAGAAATTTTAGAAGTTGGTCCAAGTGTCAAAAATTTCAAAGTTGGAGATAGAGTTATTGTTAATCCAGTAATGGGTTGCAGAGTTCATGAAAGAGAACTTTGCTCAGAATGTGAAAAAGGCCTAGATGCCTTATGTCTTCACTTTGGAGACGATTCAGGCCTAGGCGCAGGAATGAGTCTCGGGTATCATAAAGCAACAGGTGGTGGTTGGAGTAATATTTATCAAGCACATTCATCTCAACTCTATAAAATTTCAAAAGATATTCCCCTTTCACGAGCAGTTTTGGCAGATCCATTATCTTCTGTCATTCAGCCAATTGCTGAATATGCGAACGGAGAAAGAGAAGAAAAAACTGTATTAATTTATGGAGCTGGCACAATAGGTTTACTGGCCGTAGCTGCAATCAGGATGCTTGATTTGCCATGGAAGATCATCCTTGGCTATAGGTATAAATTCCAAGGTGAGTTAGGAAAAGAGCTTGGTGCGGATCATATAATTTCTACAGGCAGTAATTTTCTAAATAATATAGTAGAGCTTACAGACTCCAAGATTAAAAATGTTAGTATTGGAAAACCAGTCATAGAAGGCGGGGTTGATGTTGTATTTGATTGTGTTGGATCCGCCTCAACAATCGATAATTCTCTTAGAATTTGTAAAACACAAGGTCATGTAGTCATGATTGCAACTGGACATAATTTAAAAGGTGTTGACGCAACTCCTATTTGGTTTAGAGAGGTCAAATTTCTTGGAACTTGTATGTCACGGGTTGTTATTGATCCTAGAGATGGTTCCAAAAAAAATGTTTATGATATTGTTTGCAATGAACTGCCACACCTTGAAATAGAAAAACTCGTGACACATACTTTCCCCCTGGATCAATTCAAAGTTGCCCTTAGAAAATCTATGAATAAAAAAGATGGTCCAGTTGTAAAAGTAGCTTTCGATTTAAGCTTATAGGAGTATTAATGGATTTATTTTCAAAAACGAAAGGACTAAAACTTGTTAATTTCTTAAAGCAGTCCAATGTTTATCCATTCCTTAGAGAAATTGAAGGTACAAGCGGAAATAAAGTAATTCATAATAACCAAGAATTAATTATGCTTGGATCAAATAATTATCTTGGTTTAACTCACAGAAAAAGAGTCATTCAAGCAGCTAAAGATGCCCTTGATAAATGGGGAACAGGATGTACGGGCTCTAGATTTCTTAATGGAAATTTAACTATTCACAGAGAGCTCGAAGAAACTCTTGCAAGTTTTCTTGGTTATGAAAGTGCCTTAGTATTTGCTGCTGGCTTTATGGCAAATCAAGGTGCTATTCAGGCATTAGCAGATGAAAATGATTTTATTTTTTCTGATGGTGAGAACCATGCCTGCATCATAGAGGGATGTAATATCTCAAAAGCCAAAACAATTGTTTATAAAAATCATGATATTGAAGACCTTGAAGAAAAACTTAAGTCAGTCCCTATTGATTCAGGGAAATTGATTATAACTGATGGTGTTTTTTCTATGAATGGAAGTATTGCAAAATACGATCTTATCCATGAACTTGCTCAAAAATATAATGCAAGAACTTACGTAGATGAAGCACATTCTCTTGGAACAATTGGAAAGTTAGGAAAAGGAACATCTGAGTATTTTAATTTAAAACCTGATATTTTAATGGGTACATTTTCTAAAACTTTTGCAAGTCAGGGTGGCTTTATTTGTGGCTCAAAAGAAGTCACTGAGTGGATAAAACATAAAGGTAAAACTTTTATGTTTTCTGCTGCTCTATCTCCATCTAGTACTGCAGCAGCTTTAGAAGCTTTAAGAATTTTAATTGAAGAACCTGAACTGGTTGAAATAATAAATAAAAAGGCTAAGTATCTTAAAGATGGATTTGAGAGTTTAGGTTTTAATACAATGGGAACACAAAGTTGTGTTGTTCCGATTGCTATTGGAGATGATAAAAAAGCTTTAAAAATAAGTGCTGAGCTTATTAAACATGGCGTTTTTGTAACTCCTGTAGTCTTTCCTGCTGTTCCAGCTGGAGAAGCATTAATACGATGTTCAGTGATGGCCACTCATTCTTATGAAGAACTAGACAAAGCTATTCAGATATTAA
>JAHDHG010000067.1:10457-13419 GCA_020631435.1 Bacteriovoracaceae bacterium
GAGTTTTGCTCCTTTGATTAATCAAGTAACTAAAGATAATTCTGTATCTCTGCATAAGCTTCTAAATCAAAACCTTGCAGAAGAAGATTTGCTAAAAATATAATATTCTAGCTGCAAAGCGTTGGCATTTTTTGCTGCTTTCAGCTTTGATGAAATCATACCGATTTTTGATTTAAAATATTTCTATGAAATTTTTAGGAATTGTTATTCTTTCACTTGTTTTATTCATAAGTATTAGACCAAAAGAGAAATATGAGGGAGTAGAAAAATTAGAAATTCCTAACTACAAATCAAGTAGACTGACCGTACATTTTTTCTCTAGCCCTCACGGAGTCGATTGGAGCACTCCAAGAAGCCTTCTTTATTCTAATCTCATAAATTTTTCTACTTCAAGATTAAGAAAAATGGGACATATGGCAGCAGAAGTTCAATGTATCTCAGATGAAGGCACTACTGAATATTATGAATTTACTGGAATGAGTAGTGATAATTTATCGAGTTGGAAAAATATATTTATAAAAAAAATTGGATTTGGAGTTATCTTTGAAAAATTTCCAGGATATTTAGAAGATAAATATGTTCTCCAAGAAGAATTAAAGTTAAAAAGAAAAACTGGCGAAGTACAAAGTTTAACTTATTTAATATCTAAAAATAATTGTAATAATTTAAAAAAATTCATTGAAGAATATAGAAATTCGGGATCAGATAAACTCTATGGAGGTCTTAATTATAAAGTCAGAGAAAAACAAGGTGCAGGTTGCATGCACTTTGCTTATTCATTATTAGATATTGCAGGACTGATTAATCATTCATTTATAAAGGACTGGAATACTGAGATAAGAATTCCTCGCTCTTTAATTGGAAATAAAAAGAAACCTGTTTCAATATTCAAACTTCTGACTCATCATTCATCGAAAAGTTGGAGCGACTCTTCTGAGAACTATGAAAAAATAGAATTTTGGGATATTGATAAGATATTTAACTTATTATCTAAAAACAGATCAATCGCAGTAGAAAATAAAAAAAGACATTACTCTAGTAATGAATATCTCTTTGATGAAAGAGCAAATACTGATTTCCAAACGAACTTTTGGTATTGATAAGATTTTTTTATTTTCCAAACAACTAAACCTAAAATTATTCCATTAAGTCTGAAATAATTTCATGAAAAACCACACTTAGAGTTGATAATTCTAGCTATATGGTATGATGAGTAACCTGAATGGGAAAATCAATGATAAAATTAATTTTTATATTAATTCCTTTTTTGTCACTTTCTTCTGATCTGGTTGATCAAATAGATAGATTTCATTCTATAAGTAAAAAATTTAAAATTTATACTGGTAAAAATTATTCACAGATAAAAGACATTGCAGCAAGAAGATTTATAAATCTTCCTGACTGGGAAAAACATTTAGCAGATAACTACAATATTGATCCTTCTCTTGTTTATAAACCCCAACCAAATATCTGGAATGAATGGCAAAATACGGCCTATTCTAAAGTAAAAAAAGCTATTGATTCGAAAAAAAAACTAAGCTTTAAAACCGTCACTAGTTGGCATAAAAAAACTGTTGCTGGAGACAAGGATAAGAATTTAGTTGGAGGAAGTCTTAAGCAAACTAGTAATTTTGGTGCAAACTATCTTCGTGAATGGGCATTGTCACCTCAAGAAATTGAAAACATAAAATCATTTGTGTTTGGAGATAAGAAAACACATTTGAAATGGACTGAGTTAATTTGCAAAGAGGATTTACCAATCAAAAATGGAAAACTTCAAAATCTTAATTTAATTAAAAATAATTCCGATTGTCATGATATTTTCGAGGAAGCAAAGAAATGGAGTTCAACTGATGAGATGTGGAATTCCGCTTATGTAGATATCAAAAACAATGACTTATTCTTAGAAGACTCAAGATATGCAAAATGGTTTTGGTATGCTTGTTGGCCTAGACCAGAGCAATATAAAGCTTCTAAAAATGAGAGGCTATGTGGAATGATTACTTATCCAGAACCTCAAGAGGTAGAATCACTTTTAAAATTATTAATAAAAAGAATTAATCAATATGTAAATCATAGCAAAAAAAGAGATAAGAAATACCGGCATCAATATATTGAAAATGATTTAAAATTTGCAATTTCTGTTCAAAGAGAGTTTGCAGCAATTCACCCATTTCAAGATGGTAACGGAAGAATTTCAAGGTTTTTAATGGATTATGTTACAAGTAAAATGAAACTGCCTTATCTTTTTATACCTGATATGAACAATGATTATTCTTCAAATTTGAAGCAACATTTTATTTGGGTTAAAAACAGTATTGAAACTACAAATAATATCATTTCAAGTTGCCTAGATCTTTATAAAAAGAAAATTAATAATATTCAAAATTCAAGATGCGGCTTTTTAAAAAAGCTGGATTAAAAATTTCACTTAGGGCATACAAAGCCAGATAAAGCTATTACAACCAAGTTCCCAAAGATCAGATCTATACTTAGTGAGGGTTTCTAATTTAATTTGCTCTGGAATATCTGGATCTGCTTTAATGGCTCCACAAGCTTCTCCTATAGATCGGCATTCTTCGATAGTGGGATCGTTAGATAAATCTTCCTTTAATTTTTCAACATGAACAATGGCCTTCTTTTTCCAAAACTTCCTATCATGATAAGTTATTTTATAAATATTTTTATAAGTATAACTCTCCCCTTCTTGCAACTCTTTTAAAATAACATTTTTGTCATGAATAACTACCCCATCATGTTTAGCATCATTTGATTGGTGACAATCATTTAGATGAGTCACAGTTAAGTCTATGTCACCATATAAAAAATGATTTTTCCTAAATATTTTAATGGCCGCATACTTATCTTCAAGCTCATTAACTGATTCATATCTATTGAAATGACCTAGGGTAATTTCTCTTTTAGTTATTAATCCTGCAAAATCATTAAGAACATGAAATTT
>JAHDHG010000068.1 GCA_020631435.1 Bacteriovoracaceae bacterium
GGAAATCTACTTTACTTGATTGCATTTCTGGTTTTCTAAAACCAAGTGCTGGTGAAATGAGTTTAGATGGACAAGTTTTTTTTAATGATAAGTTGTTCACTCTTCCAGAAAATAGAAATATTGGACTTGTTTTTCAAAAACCTTCTTTATTTCCTCATTTGAAAGTTGGAGAAAATATTGCTTATGGGCTTGATTCCTATAATGAAGGATTAGTAAATTATTGGCTTGAGCTAGTTAGACTCAAAGATAAAATTAATCATTTTCCTCATCAATTATCTGGTGGGGAGCAGCAAAGAGTAGGGATTGTTAGAGCTCTTGCACCAAAGCCAAAATTGCTACTTCTAGATGAGCCATTTTCATGTTTAGATTTTTATCTAAGAGAAGAAATGAGAGTAGAGGTAAAAGAGATACTGAAGAATGAAGGAATTTCTACTATCATAGTGACTCATGAAGTAGAAGAAGCATTACAGTTTTCTGATGAAGTCACGGTGCTTTTCGGAGGAGAGCTGATTCCAATAGGTGAGTCTCAGAAATATAACTCTCAGGAATTGATTCAAGAAATTAAAAGATACTTTAAGGAGAATAAATGAAGTGTGTAAATTTATTAATGATGTTTTTATTAGTTGCATGTACTAAATCTAATAACGTGGTTCCAAGGAATGATACTAAGTCAGATACAATAGATTTTAAATCTCAAATTGCAGAATATAAAAGCTTATCACTCGATCTTATAAAGAGTAATAAGAATAATGCGAGTAAAAATGAAATTAAATCGATGGCAAGTAATTTAATTGAAAAAGCAAAGCCTATTATGAATCTTTTTTCAAAAAAGCATCCTCAATGTGAAAAACTCATGAATGCTGTAATCAATAATTCAACTGCTATGACTAAACTTTCATTAGATGTGATTGAAACAAATTTTCATCAAGGAAATGCTCTTCCTGAAGCTCCCGATGAATGTTATGATGCTAAAGAGCTCATTGTGCATCCAGCAACTGTCCTTGTAGTTATTAATCAAGCAAAAGCCCAACTGAGCAAAGAAAATAGGGAGCAAATTTTTAATGAGATTGAAGAGGTCGTATCTCATATAGATGTCTTATAATTATATATAATAAATTCAAGTTTCTGATCATTTCTTCCGATAAAATTCTAATGGCCAGAAACTTGATTTTTTTCTTTTTTATTTTCTTTATCTTTCCTATTTACAAGGAAGAAAACCAGAGTTTTATTCAAGAGAGGTCAATTTCTCAATTCAAAAGTGTTTTTGAATTAAATAATGATGAGAAAATCCAATTGCTTATAGAGCATAGGGAAAAAGTAAAAAAAAGAGCTAGGGAATGCCATCCTGATTATTTTCCAGAATATACTGGTCAATTATCTCTGTCACTTGAAAACTGGGAATGTAATCAATGGGACTTACTTTTATATGCAGGCCTAAGTTGTATGGTATCCTACAGAGCTGGTGATTACGACACATTTTTTAAAAGATGTAGAGATGTAAAACTATCTCAGGATATCAATGGTAAATGGTGGAGGGGGCCTAAGCGTGTGAAAGTGGGTACTGAACCAGTGAATGAATTTAGTAGAGATATGGCGATGGGATTAATGGCATATTTTACGACCCTAGGAAAACTTGTTAGAGATGACAACGTTGAAGATCTAAAAAAGAGATTTAATATTTCAATAGAGCAGGCTCAAGAAATAAAAGATCTATCAAAAGATATTCCTAATCAAGCTAAGAACTGGATTAAATATATTCATAACCGTGGTGATCTTAAAATGTGTGAACCTGAAAGTGGAGTGAAGGGAATAATTTCTAGATGCAGTATTTTTCAGTTGAGAAATAGTATGCCTGCTTTATTATTTTCAGTATTTCAAGAAATTGGAGCAATAGATACTGAAAACTCTGAATTTAAACTTGTGAAAAGGTTGAAGAAAAGATTTAAAAAACATAAGTTCTCAACTCTAAGAACTGAAACTTCTTTAACTACAATAGGGTATCCACTTCATATTAAGTCTGTAGAAAATTTATCGTCATTTTTTATTAATCGTTTTGATGAGGATCAATTTAAAAAACTCACAAAAATTTATTTTAAAAAAGATGCAAATAATCCTTGGTACAATGTCTTGTTTAATGGACCAAGTAATGAATTGATCGATGAAACTTTAAAATCTTATTGTCCTATAAATTTACCAAGTAGAACTAATTACACTATTGGCCAAGCTAATCGAGGTGGATATGCTTGGCAATGGAAGACTCAAGAAATGAGATGGGAAAGATCTTCAGGGCATGATTGTGTTGATTTACTTAATATGATGATTGCAGATTTAAAAGGTACATCTCCCATTCCAAATCGTCATGAGAAAAAAAAGGAATGCTCTTTCTTAACTCATAAGATAGGTGATTATAACGATAAGTTAGTTTGTAAGAGAAAAATCTTTTTTAATAAACCTCTTGCAAAATGTATGAAAAATGGAGGGTCGACTTATGAATTCAAGAATGGAAAATTCCAATTTATAGATAGAAATGTTCAAGCAAACAAAAGCCAATCTAATTATTGTTTAAAAGATAAAGGTTCACATTATCTAGCATTTGATATTAATCGTATTTGTCCAAAAGGCTCAAGGTTTGAAAGTTATTGGAATCTTCCACAGGGTGAGTCTAATTATGAGAATTACTCACCTGCAGTTATGCCAGTTTGTAAAAAAAATATTGATTTTCCTATGTCAAGGCATCGATGCTTCAGGAAAGCAGGTAGTATCTTAACAGATAATGGGAAAACTTGTTTGAAAAATAAAGGAAGTTTTTTCTTTAAGAGAAATATTAAAGAAGTCTGTCCATTTCCAAAGAGTAAAGTTGGAGTGAAGCATGGTTGGGAATGGCTTTTATGTCGTCCAATGTTTAATCGAAAAATTACTTCTAGTGAATGTAGCCTTAAGTCGAGCTTCCCTCAAGAAGGAAAATGGTGCCTATTTCCGAAAAATGGATATTTTCTAGCAAAAGAAATTACTGATAATTTAGAGCATGATTCGAATGAAGAATTAAAAACAATAGTTCAAGAATGGTCGTCAGATATACAAGTAATAGATGAGTATAGTGACTTAAATTCAGGGAATATGAAGTACTCTCTTGAAGTTTCGTGGAGAACCTTATCTGAAAAGAAAGGAGATTTTTTTGAAATTCAAATATTTAAGCAAAATAAAAATACCTCTGATTGGGATACTGTTGGAAATCTATTAAGAAAAGAAGTTCTTTTTGATCGAGAAGAAGGAGAAATAATATTTGATGAAGAGAATTTAGACGATGATGAAATTGGACTTTTTAGAGTGGATGGTATTCAAGTTGAACATAAAATTAAGAATGAAGCTCTTTTTAAAGCTGAAGTTTATCTTGTCACTTCAAATAATAGAGAAAGAGTCCTAAGCACAAATATTTTACTAGGACGAAATGTAAAAGTATTTGATCATTCAAAACTTTACCCCGTTCCATTGAAAAATGGTAATTTAAATTTCTCAGGGTTTATTTCGGATCATCAAGAAGAATTGCAAGGAAAAATAACGATCTATACCTATAATTCAAAAGAAATTTTATCTAAAACGGTAGATTTAAATCAAGGTGAGAATTTATTTACAGTTCTTCACTCTTCGAATCTTCCACAAACAGGTAACTATATTTTTAATATTAGTTTTTTTAGGTCTAATACTTACTTGTTTTCAAAATCATATCCTTTTGTTTATTTGAAATGATTTTTTATGATATTTTGAGTGATCTTTATAAACTCGTTTATTTCACCAAGTGTATTATAATAATGTGGTGAGACCCTTAATTTTTGATCATATTTATTAAAGTTTGGATTAATCATAGAAGTAGTTTTTTTTGAAGTACCAATAGATATACTTTTTTCTTTTAAGAGAACTTGAAGCTTGATAGGATTTAGTGGATTTATATTTAATGTGATTAAATTAGAAGATAAATCTTTGTCTTCCCAAATCATAGAGCCTTCTAAGTTATCAATATTCGCTATAAAGTGTTCTCTTAAGAGCTTGTTGCGCTTAATGATTTCATTAATTCCGATTTTAAAAAAGTCTGAAATCGCTTCACCAAGAGCAAGCTTTAGAGTAATAGAGCTTTCCCAAAGCTCGAACATACTCGCATTTTTTTTTGTTTTATATATTTCCTTTTCTGGCCATGAGCTGGCATGGAGATCTATGAAAAAAGGGTTGCATTTTTCAAAAGCAGTATGGCGTATAAAGTAAAAACCTATTCCTCTCGGGCCTCGCAGAAATTTTCTCGCAGAAGTTACTAGGAAATCACATTCTATATCTATGGTATTTACATCTAATTGTCCTATCGATTGACAGGCATCTAATATACAGAGGATACCTTTTTTTTGTGCTAGTTCACAAGCTTCTTTGGCCAAGTTGATCGTTCCATTACAAGTTGCTATGTGGACAATGGAAATAAGTTTTGTTCTGGAAGTGATCTGTTTTTTTAAATCATCCAAATCAATTTGAAAATTCTTTGTTTTTTGCACTTCCTTGAGAACAATACCTTTTTCTTTTTTCAGTTTTAGTAAGAATAAGTAGTTACTCGAGTACTCAGATGCATCAAATAATACTTCATCTCCCTCATTCCAATCAAGAGAGCCCACAATCGACTGCCATGCCATAGTTGAACTTTTAGTTATGCCTACTTCATCTACTCGGCATTTAAGTAATTTTGCGATGCCATTATAAACATCTTGGATTTGATCTTCATAATTCTGAGCAATGTCATAACCACATTGTTTAGATTCGATGTTCACTAGTTCGATTATTTTTTTTCGCGCACTTTCTGAAAGGTTACTGCAACCTGCATTATTAAGATTGATCATATTTTATCGTTAGTTAAAAAAAGCCTTTCACATTCTACTCCACCCAGCTGAGAGATATAAGAATGCTTTACAATGAAATTGAGTTTTTTCAGTAGTCCTTGAACTGGCATGTTTTCTGACCTGCATCTCACACTTAATGAATTAAAGTTTTTTCTTTTCACTTTATCTATAGAAAAATCCATTATCTTTTTAGCGAGTCCTTGTCCTCTGTAATTATCATGAGTGGCGATTAAAGAAATGTAAAAATCATTTTCTCTATTAAAATTAAGATCATTAGAGATAAAAGAATTTTTGTATGCACTACCCACCACTGTTGCAATTAACATATCATGATCGAAAATTCCAAAAAATGAAGATTCCTCTTTAGTTCTTGAGATAAAATATTCTTCGGCAGTCTCATAAGTCCAATTTTCATTTTTTTCTTCATCATTGAAGCAATGAATATACAAATCAATAAGCTGTTTTTTAAATGGTTCCTTAAAAGAATATTCTTTTAGCTCTAAATTTTTATCCAAAACATGACTTCCTTTTTAATTAGATTGGATTTTCTTTCATTTATATATTCAATATAGTTTAAATCTTTAGAGTCAATTAATGTAAAGTCTTTCTTGAAGATATCAGAAATTGCATCTTTCCCGTTATAACTTTCACCTTCAGAGGATTTAAAACCTGCGAATAAAGTGTCTATGAATTGATAATCTGTAATTAGAGCAATCATAGAATTAGAAGTTAATCTTGATTTAATTATATTTAAAAAATAACTAATGTCATTACAATGATTAAGACTGTTATCAAGTAATATGAAATCATAGTCTTTGTATTTTTCATTGATGTTGCTTAAATCGATCTGATTCAGATTTATCTTTTCACTTTTGTATTCAATTTCTTTTAAACTAAATTGATGAAAGAAATTAAGTTTATTCTCAGCTGGAATGCTAATTTCAAGTGAATCAAATTTTTTAATTGAATCTAGAGTTTTTAAATTATTAGCAGTCGTTTCTAAAGAATCAACACAACCAAAATGATTTGAAAGTAATAAATTGATCTTCCCTCCGTTGGAAGTTACGATCATTGCTTTTCTTTTGTTTATTTTCTCTAGATTCTTTTCAATCATAGAAAAAAGATTATTTTGAAAATCTTTATTAATATCAGAATATTCATCAAAGCATCTTCTACTGATAAATGGTTCTTTAATTATTTCTTTAAAATTTTCTATTTTGCTATTTGCACTAGAGACATACCTGAATCCACAATGTTGATAAAAATGTTTTCTAAACGCATATCTAGAATCCTTTAATGCAAGATTTCCAGTGGAGATCCAACTGCCACCTTTAATTAAGGCATGCTTCCCATCAAAAGTAGGTAAAGAAAAATCATCATATGCTTGATGAGGTCTAAATCCTTCAAATCCGAATATACAGTCTTCGGACCATTGCCAAACATTTCCGATAATATCAAAAACCTGATTTGGAGACTCAAATGAGTTAATAGGGGATGGAGAAGTAAAGTACTCTAAATTAATATTTCCCGGAGCAACTTCCCAATCAGGCTGATTGGCTTCGAGTTCATTTCTTATTAAATTATATTCTGCTTCTAATGGAAGCCTTAATTTCTCATTCATTTTTTGAGATTTCCAAGCACAAAAAGCTTTTGCTTCATGGTAGTTAACTTCAACAGGCCATGACCATGGCAAGGTGATCTCTTCAAGCATTACTCTTAGATAGTAAGTTTTATCTTTTTTTATCCAAAATTTTGGTTTTTTGAAATTTGAGAATTCAAGCCAGCTTTTTCCTTCATCGCTCCAATAGTTTAGTTTTTTATATCCATCATCTTCTACAAAATCTAAAAACTCTTTATTACTAACTAAATATTGACTCACTTTAAAATGATTTAATTCAATTTTCTCCTGGCCTCTTTCATTATCCCAATAAAAGTAAGGATAAGTGAAAGGATTAATCCCTTGGTAGAAGCTTTTTGACTCTATATCAATAAGTTTATTCTCAGGGATAGCCTCTATATCAGAAGCATACTTCATCCAGTTGGAGTTTTTATTTAAATATTCAATAGGTAATTCTCTAATCAGAACAGAACTGGTTTCCAGATGAATTCTTTCATGCTCAATTCCCATCATAATTATCCAAAATGGTGAGTTCTCAGATATAGGAAGAGTTAAATCAGTATTTTCTATAAAATCTAGAAGGAGCTTTTTTACTTTTTGTCTGTAGTCATAAACTTCTTTAATGTTAGGCCAATCGTAATTCTTTTCATCCAAGTCATCCCAAGACATTTCATCCACACCAATGGCCATAGTTGTTTCAATGTTTGAATCAATTCCATTTGAAATGAACTTCATTACTTTAAGTTTATTAATATAAAAAACAGCTGTATGAGCATAATAAAAAATAAGTGGATGTCTTAAGGGATTTGCCTTTTCGTAAAATCCTCTCTCAGACTTTATACATTCAAATAGATTTTCATAGACTTCAAAAGTCTGAGTAAAGTAATGAATCAACTCATCTTTTTTTCTAATCGAATCGCCATTATGTAGATCTAAAGTTTTTGTAATCATTAAATTTTTCTACCATGAAAACACATTTTGTTATAGACATGTCTAGTATAAATTACATCCGTTCACAGTTGTGTCTGATTTCTAGAGGTGAACTTGATTTATAATTTAGCTATAAAACTAAATAGTTTCTTGCTTTCAATCTAAAGCGGCTTAATTGATCATTTTATTTACAAAACTTAGTCAAAAATTGAAAAATTTACACAAACTGTTTCGCTGCGCGGCAACCAGGGATATAAACACTCAATCTATAAGCGAGTCTTTTTCAAAGATTCGATTTGGGGTGGTAGGTTATGAAATTTTTATTATTATTTTGTTTCGGAGTTCGTTTGTTTTCTTGGGAAGTTGATAACTTTAGCATGAGACAAAAATTATTGAACTTATCAAAAGAAAGACAGAAAAAAGATTTATTCAGACTTAACGATAAAACTAATTCCCTCATTCAAAAAGCTTTAGATAAATATAATAAAAAACATAGAACATGTGAATATGATCAGTTTAGATCTATACCTAGAGTTTTTGAATTTATAGAAAATTCCTTAGGTGGTGGTTTCGTCAGTGGAAAATTAGAAAGATGGATGCAATCTCAAAATTCATTGTTGTATTCTCCTGAAATTGAGAAATCCATTTATGATGGAAACTTTTTAGGGCTAAAGCCTCATTCATCTTTTAATATTGGAGGAGTTATATTAAGTCCTGATAAAATTGGTCATGCGGTAGATATTGGATTTGATATGTTTAAGGTGCTTAAGGAAAAAGGATTTAAAGAGGCTTTGAGCTGGAGTAATGGCACAGAAGAATATTTTGGAATTTATGGACTGGGCATTATTGGAATAAAAAGTTTTGCAGATATGTCTGCTAATACTGCAGGCATGCATTTATATATTAATATCTCAGGTTTACCCAAAGCTCACTTAAAATGTAACTTTTATGGTGATTATGAATTAAATTACCCTGTGAATTGGGCAGATTATTTAGATAATTCTGTAGATGAGGCCATTAATTGCTCAACTTTCATTTCAACTAAGAATCCCATTGATTTCCAATTTTTACAAGAGTTTGAAACTAAGAATATTTATGAAAACTTATCTGCAAATGGAAAGATTTTTCAGGATAATTTAAGTGATATGTACTTTACTGAAGAACAATTAGCTAAGAGTCAAAAAGATAAGCTTACTAATTCTTGCCCAGTATCCAGTGGTTGTAAAAGACTTCTTAACAAAAATTGTTCGACTTATATTACAAGTCCAGTTTGTTTTGTTAATTCTAAAGATAAAAAAAGAGATCTTGAAAAAAACTGCCTGCAACCGAAAGCTGGATCTTTTCCAGTGAGATTTCATCATCACAAAGATTATAAATATAAATTGAATTAAACCTTATTTCAAAAATAAGAATCTATCTGAATTTGTGTTAAGTCTGTATCTAGGATGCTATTATTTTTCAGTGTTAAAGGAATTAAAAAGAATATTGATTGAGACCTTTGGTTATGAGAGCTTTAGATTTACTCAACAAGAAATTATTTCTTCGGTTATAAATGGAGAAGATGTTCTCGCAGTGATGCCTACAGGAGCAGGTAAATCAATTTGTTATCAAATTCCTGCTTTGTATCTAGATGGAGTAACTATAGTTGTTTCACCTTTAATCTCTTTGATGAATGATCAAGTTGCAGGGCTTTCAGAGCTTGGAATCAATTCAACTTTTTTAAATTCAGAGCTTAGCTATGAAGAAAGAATCCAAAGAGAGAATGATATTGCTTCAGAGAAGTTTAAAATAGTCTATGTTTCTCCTGAAGGACTGTTGACTGAAAGAATGTTAAATTTTTTCTCTGAATTAGATGTCTCACTTATTGCTATCGATGAAGCTCATTGCGTATCCCAATGGGGACATGAATTTAGAAAAGATTATATGAGGCTGGGAGAATTAAGACAGGATTTCCCCGGTGTACCTATTTTGGCACTAACGGCTACCGCTGATGAGAGAACGAGGGAAGACATAAAGAAACAATTAAAGTTTCAAAAAGATCAAAAAACATTTATTTCTTCTTTTGATAGACCCAATATTTATTATCAAATTTCTCAAAGAGTCCAAGAAATAAAACAGTTAGATGAATTTATTAAAAATAATCATAAAGGCGATACTGGTATCGTCTACTGTCTATCCAGAAAAAAAGTAGAGAGAGTTACAAAAGAATTACAAAAGCTTGGATATAATGCTCATATGTATCATGCTGGTTGTAGCAAAAATCAGAAAGCTATTTCTCAAAAGGCCTTTAACAAAGAGGAAATAGTCATCATTGTCGCGACTATAGCATTTGGGATGGGAATTAATAGGCCAGATGTCAGATTTGTAGCACACCTTGATCTACCTAAAAGTGTTGAAAATTATTATCAAGAAACTGGTAGGGCCGGTAGAGATGGAGAAAGAGCATCAGCTTGGATGGTTTATGGACTTCAGGATGTTATTAAGCTATCTCAAATGATAGAAATGAGTGATGCTGATTATCAATATAAGCAGCAAGCAAAGGATAAACTCAATGCAATGCTCTCAATTTGTGAAACTGCGGAATGTAGAAGGGCCGAGATTTTAAAATACTTCGCTGAAAAGAAAGAAGATTGTAATTTCTGTGATACCTGTGATGATGAATTTGAAACTTTTGATGCAACTATAGATGCACAAAAAGTATTATCTACAATTTATAGAACGGGACAAGTCTTTGGAGCTGGTCATGTTATTGATGTTCTCAGAGGAAGTAAAAACAATAAAGTTTTAGATAGGGGACATGATAAACTCTCAGTTTATGCTATTGGTAAAGATAAACCTAAAGAATATTGGAGCTATATTATTCGTCAACTTTTAACGTCTAGCTATATTTCTGTTAAGAATTGGGAGTATCGATCATTGCGCTTAGAAGAGAAGAGTAATGATATTTTAAAAAAGAAGATTGAGTTTGTATTAAGAAAAGTTACTCTCTCAAAAAAAACTAAGAAGAAAAAGATCAGTAAAGATTTTACACATCGAAATATGGATCTTTTTGAAAAACTGAGAATGTTAAGAAAAGATCTTGCCTCAGAAATGTCTCTTCCACCTTATATGGTTTTTTCGGATAAAAGTCTTCATGATATGTGCTTGATCCTGCCAAGATCTCAATCTGAGTTTTTACTTGTGCATGGGGTAGGGAAGAGTAAGAGTGAGAAGTATGGAGATGAATTTTTAAAGGTAATCAGAAGTCATGTTTAATTTTTAACTTAAACTTCTATCAAAAAAGATAGGGAATTAAGGCCAATTTCTAAAACTAGAGATTGACCTAAGCATTTTCAGTAATAAAAACCAAAACGATAAAATTTGCCTGTAGCAGATAGAACAACTGAGATAGACTTAACATTAAATCCCTCATGGCTTCCAATATTTCTAACGTTGATTATTTCATGTAAAAGTGGATCAAAAATGAATACTATAAAGAACAAATAAATCATTGTGATTAAATCTAGAGCGTGGATGGTTTGTTTATAGATATCAGAGGTCTATCAGTCACTAAAGAGGTATTATTTTCCTATTTAAAAAATTCATTTGTTTGTATATTAGTTTTTGTCGATTACTAAAGGATGACTAATTTATTTAAGTTTAAATTTTTCTTTATAATTATCTTCTTAATTACTTGTCCTGTTAGTTCACTGGGGCGTACTAATAAATGCGTAAAGTGGTTTACGAAAAAGATTCATTCTATATCTCCTGGCTTTAAAAAAGTTAAAATTTCAAGGAATAAACTGAATAATAAATCTTACTGTAAATTTAATTATCAAGAATCAGGCATAGGCAATCAAGTTCAAGCTGAATTTATCCATAATGAAAAAGGTCTAGTTAAAGTCGAGGGAGTAGTGATTGATGAGTATCCTGCAGGATTTACAGTTTATGATCAAGTAAATGATAAAATAGTTTCAATAAATACGAATGAAAGCAAGATACAATCAGTCAAAGCAATGGCATCTGAGTTTGAACCTAAAAAGGTGGCTTCAAGCAATATTTTCGAACTAATCAAACAACTCGATTCTTATAATTCTCCTTATGGGTTAATACAATTATATGTTAATAATAAAAAAGTCTATTTGTTTGGTGCCATTTCAGTGGATGAGACAATCCCATTTCGGAAGATTATAGAAATTAAAGAATCTTCAGGTCTTACTCATAAAGTAGATCCAGCAGAGTATTCCCTATGGATTCATCCTACCTTATTTGAAAAAAATGAGAAGGCCATCAGTGCATTTAGTTTCAATAACAATAAAGCCATTGAAATAACAGAATCTAAAAATAAAAGAAAAACCTCTGAGAAGTTGATTGATTTTATAGAAGAAATTCCGAATGAAAGAGTTCAAAAGTTACCTAAACGAGTTACGGCTGATCAAGTTTCAAAAGTTTTAACAGAATCTCAAAGAATAAGCTTTATTCGTAATTTGGAGTTCATGGGAATCAGTAAGGAAAAATATAATTTTGACAATTTTGGGACTTTTGCTGAATGGGAATTGTTTCTTTATCACGGAGTATCAGTAGTCAAGAATCAAAGTCCTGCAAAACGCGAATTAACAGAAATTTTAGTTACAGAGTACAAAAATACAGTAGAATTTAAACTAGCTTTAAACAATTGGTCTAAGGTGCATAGTTTAGGCTATCAATTCTTTTTCTATGAAGATATAAAAAAAATTGGAAAAAATTGGATTGCTTCAGGGTATCTACCGGTATCACCAAGTGAACCAATCATTGGGCCTAATGGCTTTATAATGAATGATGTCTACAACAAAATGTCTTCATTGAAAATGTTTCCTATCGCAGACCCACATGATCCCTTAGGCCATCTAGCTTCAATTACAGAACCCATATTCCGAGAGAACTTCAATAGATATACAAATCTAAATGTTAAAATAGCTAATGAAATTAATGCAAGATCGTATGAGATGGAAAGAAAAATTGAGAATTTTTTAAAATCGAATGTGCAAAAAGAGTTTCTTTGGCTAAAGTCATATGTTGCTCTTTCTGATTTTCTTCTCGGATCAGTTCGGAATATGACTCATGAGAATTGGACATACATAGTAAGAAATGAAGTAGGTGAGTCTGAGTTCTTTTTTCAAGGGAATGCTCCCTTTAATGGATTTATCAATATTTTAAATAGGAATGAAGAAGTTTTTGTACAAAGGATTTTAAATTTGTCAGGTAGAAACCAAGAGAGTTTTGCCCTTGATAAATTAATAAAGCTTCCAAAACTTAATGAATTTGTCGATTATAATAAAGAAAATGAGAAATTACTGCTTCGTTTAAGAGGTTTATTTGAGCAACATGCGCTCTCTAAAAAAAGTTATGAAGAAGCATCGAAAAAATTATTAGATCTTATTAAAAGAAACAATTTGTTTAAAAAAGAACTAGGGAATCGAATGAAGATTGATGAAGCTCAAGAAGTATTGAATAGTTTAGCTACTTTTGTTTCTGATGATCCTGAATTGATGCAAATCTTTTCCTGAGAAAACAAAGAAGAATTATTTCAAACAGTTGTTGAATTTTCTGAACGATATTCAAATGGGGTAGACCATTCACTTGAAAAAGTTGAAAATGTTAATGACTTAGTTCGGTATTATAATGCTTATTAAGCATGCTAGTTGTAAAATCTAATTTCACTACAAGGAAGGATCGATTACATCAATTTGTAACACGTCTGTTTCTAATTCAAATAGTACAAGAGAAGTTTTATTTAATGTTCAAGAAAAAACAATAATTGATCCAAATTTAATTATCGGTTCAATGATGTTTGGAATTGGTTGGGGAATGAGTGGAATCTGTCCAGGACCTGCAATTGTTAATTTAGTTAGTTTTAAGTTTGAAGTAGTGATTT
>JAHDHG010000069.1 GCA_020631435.1 Bacteriovoracaceae bacterium
TAATGTCTCTTAGAAATTTCGAATTGCTAAGTTCTTTTCTTAATATTTCAAATGCGTCTTTTATTTTTTTATTCATCACACAAGCTTTAGAAATTTTCTTTTCCCAACTTTAATAACTTTTCCTTTATAAGAATCATCTAGAACAAGATTCATATCTGTGATTTTATCCTCATCAACAATTCCGACAGCATTTTGTTTTAACATTCTTCTTACCTCACTATTTGAACTTAATAACTTAGACTCAACTAAAACAGAAGTAATATTAACTCCTGGAGATAAAGAAAATTCTGGAATCTCATCAGGAATATTTTTCTTTTTAAATACTTCTTCAAATTGAACTCTCATTTTTTGTCCTATTTCTTCACCATGAAATACAGCGACAATATTTGATGCGAGTCTTTTCTTTGCTTCATTAGGATGTAGAGATCCATCTTCTAGTGAATTAGAAAAACTATTAAACTCATCTAAGTTAAAAGATGATGCAAACTGAGCATACTCAATCATTAACTTATCCGGAATACTCATGACTTTTCCAAATTGATCAAATGGTTCATCTAAAACGCCAATATAATTATTTAGAGATTTACTCATTTTTTGAGTTCCACAAGTTCCATGGATAATTGGAAGCAACATTGCAACCTGTGGTCTTTTTTCTTTCCACTTTTGATAATCTCTACCCATTAAAACATTAAACTTCTGGTCACTACCACCCAACTCAACATCAGCGTTAATAAAAACTGAATCAATCCCCTGCAAGACTGGATAAAAAAGTTCATGTAATCCCAGGGAGTGGCCTTCGTCTAATCTTTTTCTAAAAGTATCATGACTTACAAGTTTCGCTACTGTCGTTTGATTGGCCCAATTCATGACATCTAGTAAAGTCACATTATTAAACCACTCTGATTGATGTCTTATTTCGGTTTTATCCATGATTAAAACCTTCGAAACTTGCTCTAAGTATTTTTCAGCATTCTTTTTCGTTTGCTCAGAGGTAAGTGCTGGCCTAGATTCAACTTTACCTGTGGGATCGCCAATTTGAGCAGTATAATCTCCAATGACTACGACACCTGTGTGACCAAATTCTTGGAACTCTCTCATCTTTCTATAAGGAATTGTATGCCCTAGATGAACATCAGTCCCCGTAGGATCGATTCCACACTTAACTCTTAAAGGAGTCTTAGAATCGATAGAATGAAGTAACATTTTTATAAACTCATCTTCAGGCGTAATTTCAGAGATTTTAAAAGAAAGCTTCTCGAACTGCTTTTGAGCGTCTGATATCGTTGCTTCAGAGTAATTATGATCTTTATTTTCTAAATATTTTTTAACTTTCAAAAATTCTCCAATGTTGCCATCTAGCACAAAAAGTGACAGTATCTTCGCCTAAATAATACTTGAGGGTTGCTTTGAGCGTCAATTATTCTATAAAAGTCTATAAACAGTATTTTAACTTTGCGAGTTCGCATTTTCTTATTTTTGAAGATGGAACAAGAGAACCTCTTCATGGACATAATTACAGAGTAATGGTTCAAGGAGAAGCTCCCAAACTTACAGCTGATATGGTGTTTGATTTTCTGGACATTAAGCCAATCGTTCGTGAAGTTTGTGACTCACTTGATCATAGACTTCTTCTTCCTAAAGAAAATAAATTATTAGAAGTTTATGATGAAGATCTTTATTGGAAAATTATTCCTCCAGATGAAAAAATGATGATTATTCCAAAAGAAGACATAATTTTTCTTCCCTTAGAAAATACAAGCGCTGAAAGACTCGCTATTTATTTATGCTCAGAAATCAAAAGAATTGTATTTGAAAAATACAAATTTAAATTCACTTGTCTAGAAATTGAAGTTGAAGAAACTCCCGGGCAATCAGCAGTCTATAGAGAAGTTGAAAAAGAATTATCATGATCTTTGACGAGTTAAAATCCGGACATTCATTTGAAGGAAGAGAAATTTCAGTATTTAAATCTGATACATCAGGGAAAGAGTATATTTATCTAATTGCAGGAATCTTTGGACAAAAGGTTGAAGGTATTTATGTAATATCAAAATTATTTGATTGGTTGAGTAATACCCATCAAATGAAAGATATCCCTTTGATCATTGTCCCTATTTTAAATATCGATGGCTATGAAAATCAAACTGCTGAAAACTCTGCAGGAATAAAATTAATTGAAAACTTTAATCAAGAGAACTTAGAAAAAAAACCAGAGATTCAATTTTTATTTTCCTTACTAAAAAAATATCCAGCAAAATCAATGATACATTTCAGTGCAAAAAAACCTCCCAAAATTCAATTTTCTGAAGGAGGTAAACATATTGCCAGTTTTATCTCTAAGTTTAATTTTTATGAATTATTCAAAGTAGATTCTGAAAGTTTAGATAAGAAGAAAAGTTTAAGCTTCCCTTACGTACTTCTTGATCAATTTGATACACCTTTAATTGAGGTTCAGTTCCCCAAACTTTCTGAAAAGTTGGGGCTTGAAGAGATCTGGAAACATAACGAAAAGTCATTCAAAGACCTTTTTACGACTGACTTTCTGCACAATTATTTATTCCCAAAAGAAAATTCCAAATAAGTAAAAATTTCTTACTCCTTATGACACCATCCAGAGTCAATATTGGACTTAAAATATCTAATAAACATACATCAATTTACATCTAATAAATTAAAAGCAATCCTAATAAATAGGAAGAGCAAAAGGAGAAGATATGAAATCAATTGCCCTACTACTAATTTCTGCATGTTTATTTTCATGCAATTCTAGATTGTTTGATAGAAATCAAAACTCTAAAAACACTCAAACATCTATAAATCCTATATCGGAAGCTGATCTTGAGATTGTAACTTTTAAAGTTGAAGCTAATGATGATGGCACTGCTAGGGTTTTTCTTCAAGCAAATCAAGCTTCTGAGGGAGTAATCTCTTTCGAGCATAATGGTGAGTTAATAAAAATTCCTATCAATATTGCTCATCCAAAAGAGCCTACTATTTTTAATACCGATGTCATTTTAAATGATGGAATTGAGTATATTTTCAATGCTTCAATTACCAATGGTACCCCTCCAAACAGAAATGATTCAGCTCAAGATATTGTCTTAATTGATTCGGCTCCTTCTTTGAAAATTTCAGAACTAAGAGTAAAGAAAATTGAAGATGGAAAAATAACTGTCGTGACTAAAGTTAATTCTGGATCAAAAGGTAAAATCTGTTTTGATAAAAACGGTGAAGAGATATGCAAGCAAGTTGACTATAATAACAAAGCTTTAAAGCAAGAAATTGAACTAGATGGATCAGGAATTGATCAGACAACAATCAAACTGGTAGTTGAAAATAAAGACAATCAAAAAGATGAGAAAGAAATTCAAGTAGACATCAAAAATCTTGAACCATCAGTAATTGCATCATCTAATGATAAACTTATTCCGCTTGATTACTTCATGTGTGGGAACATAAAATCTAATCAAAAGATTTCTATTATTAATATTGGAGGAAATGATCAATTTACAGGTGCAAAAAATTACAATGATTTTCCTGCAGACCCTGAATTCATTGATTCTACGATCAAGCATTTTAATGAAAAATACGGATACCAATATATTTACAAACATACTAACTTCGATTCATTTGAGGCAAAAGATGATATGTTCACTTTTGCTGAAGCTTCTTTAAATCAATACAAAAATATCAATTGTATTGTAGCTAAAATTAAAGGTAAGCAAATGGATCAGTGGTGGACTACTGATCAGATCTCTTTTTATTCAGCACCCAATTCAATTAATAATTACAAAGATATTTTAAAGTATCCTTTTATTGATATTTTCACTGCTGATGAATCTTCATATGAGTGGTGCTCTCCAAGTACTAAAGAATTTATAAAAATTGTAAATATTAAAAATACAATGTTTCTTAGATCGATTTCAAAGCATCAAAATCTTAAGTTTCTTTATCAAGATGATTCTATGATTGATTATTTAGAGCTTTATATCGTTCACGATAAGTAAAATAAACCAAAATTGCCGACCTTCTTGGTCGGCAATTTCTTCAATTTCTAGTTTTCTTAAAATCTATATCGTATAATTTTGTTGATGAAGAAGTATTATATTCAGATAAATGGAAATGTTTTTGGGCCTTATGAAGAAAAAAAACTTCACCAGATGTTTAAAAAAGGTCTTGTCTCAAATCAAACCCTAGTTAAGAGGTCTGGAGATGTGAGTTTCATCTCACTTTCTCACTTTATAAAAACCTCTGAAGACAAGACTGAGGTCTATCAAACTCCCCCCCCCCAAGAGAAAGAAGCTTTTCCTTATCAAGTTAATGCAGACGCTACCGCATCACATTTATTTACCTCAAAAATGTCTGGAAACCCTATCCAAGATGGCATTGAGGAATTTAAAAAATTCTTTTCAACATTTAAGTATTATCGAATTCTTTTAATTCCATTTATTTTAGCGTCTCTATTTTTTGTCTCTAAAATACTTTACTTCAAGAACTCTTACAGAACTAATAAGCCTAATTTTGTAAAGCACACATCTTTTCAAAAGTTTAATAACGAACTAAGAACTAACTTTGAAAATAAAAACCATGTTTGGAAATTTCTAGTAAGCTCTGATTTAAGAAATACTTGGATAGCCTCAAGCTTACCAGGCAAGCATAAAGCCAAAGTAAGCTTTACTAGCCTTCCAAGTAAAATTCTTAGTCATGATAAAATTGAAGCAGAAACTGAGATTAACCTATATTCTAATACACAAGAGATTAAAGAGTGGACTTTCAACAAAGGCGAAAAATTTGTACCAGGATTCTATAAAGTAAAAATCAGTTTAGAAAACAGAGATCTTTCTTTTTGGGATAGAACATTTCTTCCTTCTTTTAGCGAAAAGAAAGAATATGAAACGAATTTATTAATTGGTTCAGCATCTAAAAAGAATTTCATGAAATCATTGAAAGATTTTTTAAAGAAAACAGTGAAAATGAATTTTACAGAGATTCAAGAAATTGAAATGAAATATCAAACTCTCAATTCAATTACAAAACAATTATCTGATCAGGTTGGGACTTTAAAAGTTCCTAAAAGCTCAAAAGAACTTTCCAGAATAAGATCTCAATTTTTAAAAAAGTATCAAAATGAGTATGGAAGTTTCTTTACAAGTTTTGTGATTGAAAATGAAAAAATTTATAAGAAAAAAACTTCTAAGTTCGCGAGAAAGAAATCTCCTTTCGCGACGCACTATAAGGAAATGTCTAAAATTGCTGCAAAAATCGGGAAGATCTCTGCTGAAGCAATAGATAAATTTAATCGTAAAGGTGTTCAGACAAGCGACTTTGCCAAATCAGCGAGCAAATACAAGTCAGTCATTAATATGACTGACACACAGCTAAAGAAAATCAAAAAAATCAAAAATTTATAAAATTAATATAGAGTTTATTAAGATTCTATTAAGATCCCTATACAGTGCCATGTTGCCCTTATTATTGGAGTAGTTTCCTTTATATAATAATTCAAATTTGAACTTTCTAAGGGTAAATTATGGATACAACCATAAAAGCAGCTATGAGTAATAAATCTAAAATAATTTCCATAATTTTAAAATATATTCCAGTTGTTTTTTTATTATTTACATTCTTAATTGGTATTAAATCTTTATCTGGTTCATTTAAAATGTTAGGTGAAGGCTTTGCTAATGGTTTACTAACTACAACAGCTAACCCATTTATGGCGCTAATGAGTGGGATGCTTGCAACAATTTTAGTTCAAAGCTCTTCTGTTACTACATCAATTATAGTTGGAATGGTTTCTTCAGGCACTTTGAGTGTGGTAGGTGCAGTTCCTGTAATCATGGGAGCAAACTTAGGAACAAGTATTACAAATACATTAGTAAGCTTAGGATTTGTAGGTGATAAAAAAGATTTCTCGAGAGCATTTTCTGCAGGCTCAGTGCATGACATCTTTAATATTTTAAGTGTTTCTATAATTCTTCCTCTTGAGTTAGCTACAGGGATTCTGAGCTCACTTGCTTCTAAAATGTCTGCTTATATTTATGGATCGAGTGCAAGTATAAATTACAAAAGCCCTCTTAAAGCTGCGATAAAACCATTTGTAAAGGCGATTAAATCATTCGTTATAGATATCTTAGGTTTCCAGGGAACAACTGCTGGAATCGCACTTTGTATTATTTCAATTGTTATAATTTTGGTAACTCTAGGCTTAATTGTTAAAATTACTAAAAAAATTGTTGAAGAATCTAAAAGTGATATATTAGAAAATCTTTTATCGAAAAATACTTACTTTACTATTTTATTTGGAGCGGTATTAACTTTCGCTGTTCAATCTAGCTCAATTACAACCTCACTTCTTGTACCAATGGCCGCAGCTGGAATGCTTTCAATAAAAAGCATCTTTCCAATCACTGTAGGAGCCAATATTGGAACGACGACGACAGCATTACTAGCATCGCTTACAGGAAACGTGCATGGCCTCACAATCGCTCTTGTTCACTTCTTGTTTAATATGCTTGGCACCTTAATTTGGTTTGTTCCAAGGCCTTGCAGAGAAATTCCAATAAAATTAGCGAAGAAATTAGGTGATGCCTGCGAAAAGAAAAGAAGAATTGGCTTTATTTACGTATTTACTGTGTTTTTTGCTATTCCTGTAATATTTGCAGTTATTTTCCCATTTTTTTCATAGTAGCAAATTTTAGTTTGACCTATCGAACAAGTGTATTCTATGATACACTTGTATTATGTACTTATGTATATGCCATCAAATTTCAGATATAGACCTTGATACGGAAAGAAGAAAATATCCGCATTTACCGGATTATAAAATTCTTGAAAAACTAGGCCTTGGTTCAGATTGCGGGACTTGTCTAAATACTCCCAAGAATGATTCGATAAACCTTGTTTCTAGATGCTCTAAAATCAAATCTAAGAAATAAGCTTAACAGTTCTTATATTTATAGCTAAATTATTCTTAAATTATCCTTAGGAGAAAATATGAAAGGAAATAAGAAAGTAATTACTGCTTTAAACAAAGTTTTAACTGGTGAACTAACTGCGATAAATCAATATTTCCTTCATGCAAGGATCCTTGAAGATTGGGGAATGTTTGAATTAGGAAAAATTGAGTATGAAGCTTCAATTGATGAAATGAAACATGCTGACCAACTAATAAAGAGAATTTTATTTTTAGAAGGTCTACCTAATGTTCAAAAACTTGAGACTATTAAAATTGGTCAAAACATCGAAGAGATTATCGAATCTGATCTTCAGATTGAATATAATGCAATCAAGATTTTAAAAAATGGTATTAAAACCGCCGAAGCTGAGTCAGATTTTGCAAGTAGAGACTTATTATTGATGATTCTAAAAAGTGAAGAAGAGCATATCGATTGGCTTGAAACTCAAAAATCATTAATTAAATCTGCTGGACTAAAAAATTATATTCAAACTCAAATATCAATGAAAGATCAAGCTCCTGCTTAATGTTTCAAAAAGGGCAAATCTTATTTGCTCCCATGGAAGGAATTACAAACTCTTTATATAGAAGAGTTGTCTATGATCTTTATCCTGAATGGGATTATTTCGCTTGTGACTTTTTACGAATTCCTACTACAAGTCAGTACCCCAAAAAACATCTAATTAAACATTTTGGAAGAGAACATCTTGATGGACCATTTAAAGATAAAACAATGTATCAAGTTTTGACTTCAGAAAATGCGAAGACTAAAGAAACAATTATAGATTTAAATCAATTAGGCTTTAAATGGATTGATTTAAATTTAGGGTGCCCTTCTAAAACTGTCGTTAAAAACCATGGAGGATCCTATCTTTTAAAAACTCCAAAAATCTTAGATCGTATTTTGGGTGAGATAAGACAAAATCACGATAAGTTTTTTAGTGTGAAAATCAGAATAGGCTTTGAAGATGATTCTGTTTTTGAAGAAAACATTAAATTATTTTCTAAACATCAAGTAGATGCAATTACTATTCACGGGAGAACAAGAGAAGAATTATATAAAGGAAAGGCCAATTGGGATTATTTCAAAAAAGCTAAAGAATTTACCGATATTCCAATTATTGGAAATGGAGATATTTGGACCATATCCGATATTTCAAATTGTTATTCTTATACAGACTGTGACTCACTCATGATCGCAAGAGGTGCTTTGAAAAGACCATGGCTTGCAAAGTTTTATTATCAAAATATAAAGGAAACTGAGGAAAATTCAAAAGCAGAAATTAAATCTTATCTCTTTAAAATACACGAAGAATATTTAAGAGATGAGATTAAAGAAAAAAAAATATTAAGCTTTTTAAAAGGATTAGTTCGTTATCTTTTTGACGATCTTACATCTGGAGAAGTGTTAAAGCGCACCTGCTTGAGGTCTCAAAGTCTCAAAGAATTTTTAAAAATAATTGAAACTCTTTAACTCTTTTCTTTGACTGATACCATAGAGATTTTTATCATAGAAAATAGTATTTTATTTATAAAGGATATATATGGGACAGTTAATTCATGAATTTTCACTTTGGATTGAAAATATTGTTTGGGGTAGTTTAAATTCTTGGTGGGGCCTTCCTGCTGAATGGGGATTTACGCAAATTCCCGTGATAGCAATTTTACTAGTTCTTTGTGGATTGATTTTTACTTTTTACTTTGGATTTCCTCAAATCAAGCATTTTTGGCATGCAGTAAAAATTACCAAAGGTGATTATGATGATCCTAACAAGCCAGGAGAGATTTCTCACTTCCAAGCTTTATGTGCAGCTCTTTCAGCAACGATTGGTCTAGGGAATATTGCAGGGGTTGCTTTCGCAGTAGCTGCAGGTGGCCCAGGTGCAGTTTTCTGGATGTGGGTTGCAGGGTTCCTAGGAATGACTACAAAGTTTACTTCAATTTCGTTATCGTTATTGCATAGAGATGAATCAGGTGAAGAAGTTCACGGTGGTCCAATGTATACAATCAAAAAAGGACTTGCAGATAATTATAGAGATTATACAAAAGCTGCAAGTGTTGTGATCTGGGGGATCATTACAGGACTTTTAAGTTTTGGATTATCTTACGCATTATCTGGCTCAACTGCTTTCTTTATCTCTGCAGTAATTGCAGCAGGCGTTCTCATTTGGATGAATAAAACATCTTACTCTCATGAGTCTGATAAAGATGACCTTCTTCACTGGGCATCGAAAAATGTATTTTTAGGCCTAGCTGCACTTTATGCTGTTTTTGTTACCTTGAGTTCTTTTGGTGCTGGGAACATGTTTCAATCAAATCAAATGGCCGGAATTATTAATAACTATTTTGGATTACCAACATTCGCATCTGGATTATTATTTGCGATCTTAGCTTTTCTAGTTCTCGTAGGTGGTATTAAATCAATCGGCAAGGTTGCATCAGCTCTTGTACCTGTGATGGTTGTTGTTTATTTTGGTATGTCTTTGTGGATTATTTTTGGAAATATCTCTTTAGTACCTGGAATTTTTTCTGACATAATCTCAAGTGCTTTTTCTGGATCTGCTGCTATTGGTGGTTTTGCTGGAGCTGGTTTGGCAATTGTTCTTAAGCAAGGACTTCAAAGAGGAGTTTTCTCAAATGAAGCAGGGATGGGTTCTGCTGCGATAGCTCATACTGCAGCAAAGTCTGATCCTATTCAAGAAGGCCTAGTAGGTTTGCTTGGACCATTTATTGATACATTAGTTGTTTGTACTATGACCGCTCTAGTTATCTTAATTACTGGTGCATACGCAAACGTTGATGCTGGATCTGGTTCTGATATGACCGCTTTCGCATTTAACACCTTGATTCCTTATGGTGGTCACATCCTAGCTATTATTGTTTTGATGTTTGCATTCTCAACAATTATTTCTTGGTCTTATTATGGAGAACAAGGCATCGTTTATCTTTTTGGCTATAATAAAATGGGGATTCTTGTTTATAGAATCATCTTTGTCTTTATTACTTTTCTTGGAACTCAAATTGAAGCAAAAGATGTTCTTAGGATAGTTGATGCGTTCTTTGGAATGCTTGCTTATCCAAACTTACTAGCGAACTTTTTATTGCTACCAGTTCTTGCTAAAGCTTATAAAGCTTACCGAAAAAAATATAAAGTTTAATTATCTGGGGAGAGGTAATAAAAAACTTCTCCCTGTAATTTATTATTACTCATTACCGTTTAAAAATCAGATTATTCAATTTTTTTAGATCACATTAGAAGAAAAATAAAAGATCTTGGAGCAAGATAACTTGCTCCTATTCACTATTATTAATAAATCAAGGCTGCATTCTCTACTGTAAAGATATAAGTACCCCAATGATCTCCAGTTAACTCAACTTCGGCTTGGCAATTTGTTGCAATTTTCTTAATAATTCCAGTTTTGTAAACTCCATGTTTCACTCTAATTTTATCTCCTACTCTAAAATCTTTACACCTTCTTGCCACTCTCGATGAGAATTTATCATTTAAAGATGTTGATACTGGAAAAGCATCATCTAAACTAAATGTATACCTTCCCCAATGATTTCCTAGCAACTCAACATCTGCGACACAATTAGAATCTAATGACTTTACCATTCCATACTTCCAAGCATTGTGATAGATGAAAAATTTATCTCCAATATCTAAACCATTACATCTTAAACCATGATGACCTCCTGAATGTCCTCCTCCTGAATGTCCTCCTGAAGATCCACCTGGTTGAGAATAAATATCAGCAATTCTTATTGCTTTACTAAGGGTAATGACCAAGTCATCTTTTTCTCTTTGATTCAATTGATCACCATTCATATTTATCAAATAATTAAGCTTATCGATTTTGTTTTTGATTCTAGAAATTTTTCCAGGTCTTGGTTGTGATAAAACCATTAATGGAAATAGTAATATTAAAAACTTAACTCTACTCATTCTTTTGCCCCTTGTTATGAGTTATTTCGAACATCCTAGTTCTTTTGTTTGATCTTACATAAGCAAAACTTATGCCATTTATAATCAAGGTAAAATTGAACTAAGGTAAATAACTTTTAATTTCAGTAGTTATTGACACTATAAATTTAAAGATCTGAAGCCAAACTGCCACCATAAATGGGCACCAATTTTACTTCTGACGTAATAAACTTAGAAACAAACACCTTGCGTTAAAATTTAATTATGATGCGTTTAATGTTCATTCTTATCTCATTAAACTTGTTTTCGAACTCAAAGCTTTGCTATGAAACTATAAAGCCTCATTTAGAATTAGCTGGATGTATAGGTGACCTATATAAAGATAAATTTATTTGGCAAGGACTCCAATCTCCTGAACTAAAAGATCAATATAAAAATAAGAATATTCTCAAGACTCCACTTTTTGTAAGTGATGGCTTTTTCAATTCAAATTTACCATTAAAAGAATATTTACCTAATTTATTTATCAATAAAACTGAAATATCTAGCGCTACAAATTCACAAACACTTTTTATACCAAATAAAGAAAAAGTAAAATGCAAAGTTCAATTAAAAAGAACTGGGAGTAAACTTCAATCAATATCTATACTAAGAAGTGAAATCAGAAGTCAATCAATAAAACACTTTACTCTTGGTTGGTACAAAGGAGAATGTGTTCCTTCAAATTTCACTCATGAAACCATAAGAGAGCGAACCGACGACACTGAGTCATCACAACATAGCACACATTTAATTTCCTGTTATAAAACTATGAATGAATTCGAGGGTGGGAGTAATGGAAAAATAGGTTTTCAAGAAGCGTTAACTGATGCATTTGTAAATTTAGACATAATAAAAGAAGTGGTTGACTCAACTTTTGAAAAATTAAAGTTTAGTTTAAAAGAAAATGATAGTTCAAAATTAAATGCTACTTGTAGACCATCTATTTTCACGAAAGAACTCAAAAAGGTATCTCCTCAAAGTTACAATAATATGATTTCAATATATAAAAACTACTGTGCATGCAAGGAAGTTTTCAAGGATGATACTAAACTATCAAAATCCCTGACCAAGTTTTCAAAGCCCCTACTTGAAATTACTCCTATCAAAAAAGTAAGCACCGGTGTTAAATCAGTATCACAAAGATAAGAAGAGCCTGTCCTAAAATCCCTTCCAATTAATATAAGAACCATCATCCAATCCAATGATTTGACGGTTACTTAAGAATACAAAGGATTCTTTAAGCTTGGGATTTATAAAATAACTACATCCCGTAAACCCATGATGTCCATACCATCCATTGTGAAGATCAAACCTCATCATATTCGATTCGGAAATGAAGCCTAAGTTTTTTTGATTATAAAAATTGGTGAGAGTTTTTTTAGAAACTAATTCATAATCCAAAAAAGATCGAGAAATTCTTAGCAAATCTTTTGAGTTAGAAAATAATCCGCAATGACCAGAAACACCTTGGAACGTTTTAAAGCAATTAAAGTCATTAGGTTCATTTATAATTCGATAATCTCTCCACTTTATTTCTCTGAGAGTTTTCAAATTACGATTCTTGATTAATTCTTTTTCAAAAGGATTCCCCAAGGATGTAGGCAAACTATTCGAACTTATATTAAAGTAAAAATTTGTATCGTTTATGTGAAGTTTACTTTTAATTTTATTAAGAAAAACTTTATCCAAACTTAAATCATATACTTGCTCTAAGACAAAACCTAAGAAAATAAAACCAACATCGCTATATAATCTTTTACCTTTTGCTTCAATCACAAGTTTTTTAATATAATCAAAAGCTTCTTTTTTAGAATTAACTAGACCATAAAATGGCAGCCAAGAAATGAGACCGCTTGTATGACTTAATAATTCAAAGATAGTAACTTCTCCTAAATCAGAATTAATATCATTAAAAAAGTTAGATAATGGATCGGATAATTTCAACTTACCCTCATCAATTGCGATCTGTATCAAGTATGTAGTCATGACTACTTTAGTCACAGATGCAATATCAAAAATAGAATCTTTATCTGCATCTCCGAAGTAATAAAAATCTTCTTTATTTCCCTTTAGAAAACCTATTTGAATAGATATGCCCTGAGAAGAAAGCTCTTGGGCCCAATGAAGAATCTTTTCTTTATCCATGTCTATATTGTCACTTGAAAGGTGGAAAGTTAC
>JAHDHG010000070.1 GCA_020631435.1 Bacteriovoracaceae bacterium
CATAAGATTGGTGAGGTTCATGACGGTGCCGCAACAATGGACTGGATGGTCCAAGAGCAAGAAAGAGGAATTACAATAACCTCTGCGGCGACAACTTGTTCTTGGAATAAAAACACTATTAATATTATTGATACTCCTGGACATGTTGATTTTACAATAGAGGTAGAGAGGTCTCTGAGAATTCTTGATGGAGCTATTGGAGTATTTTGTGCTGTTGGAGGAGTGGAACCTCAATCTGAAACTGTTTGGCGTCAAGCTGATACTTACAAAGTTCCAAGGATAGCTTTTGTTAATAAAATGGATCGAACTGGAGCTGATTTTCACAATGTTGTTGAAGAGCTTAAAGAAAAGTTAGGAAAACATGCTGCACCAGTGCAGTTACCTATTGGAAGTGAAGAAGACTTTTTAGGCGTCATTGACCTTGTTGAAATGAAAAAAATAGTTTGGACTTCTGATCTAGGTGAAAAGTTTGAGGTTCAAGATTTAAATAATTCAGAACGAGAAGAAGCAATTACTTTTAGAGAATCTCTGATTGAATCCATTGCTGATATAAGTGATGAGTTAATGGAGAAATTTTTAGAAGGTGAAGAAATTACATCTACTTATTTAAAGTCATGCATTAGATCATCGGTAATTGAAAATAAATTTATTCCAGTTTTATGTGGAAGTGCATTTAAAAATAAGGGAGTTCAGCCTTTATTAGATGCTGTTATTGATTATTTACCGTCACCTGAAGATCTTTCAGATGTGATTGGATATTCTGTTAAAGATAATTCCAAAGAGATTCATAGGAAAAACACCTCTTCTGATCCTTTAAGCGCAATGGCCTTTAAAGTTGTGACTGATCCTTTTGTTGGAAGATTAACATTTACAAGAATTTACTCAGGATCGATTAAAGTGGGAGATTCAATTTTTAACCCACTTAAAAATAAAAAAGAAAGAGTTCAGAAAATTTTAAAAATGCATGCTAATAAAAGATCTGAAATTCCTTCTGCTTCTGCCGGAGATATTGTTGCTATAGCTGGTTTGAAAAATACAATTACTGGAGAAACTCTTTGTGATCAAAAAAATCCTATTATTTATGATTTAATGCAGTTTCCTGAAACTGTTATAGCTAAGGCGATAGAAGCTAAAACTAGCGGTGATCAGGATAAGTTGGTAGGAGCATTATCAGATCTAAAAATAGAAGATCCTTCATTTAATTATCAACATAATAAAGATACTGGTCAGCTCTTAATTTATGGGATGGGCGAGCTTCATTTAGATATTATTTGTGATCGATTGGATAGAGAATTCAAAGTAAAGATCAATATCGGTAAACCACAGGTGTTTTATAGAGAGACTATTGAAAATGAAGCAATAGATAAGGCTGAATTCAGAAGAGAGGTTGCAGAAAAAGTTCAGTTTGGAGCCTGTGAAATTAAGGTGATTCCTCTTGATGGTGATAAAGAAATAGCTTTTGAAAATAAATGTAACAAAAGGGAAGTTCCTAAAGAAATTTATTCAGCAATTGAAGCTGGTGTTAGAGAAGCTGCTCCTGGTGGAGGCTTAGCAGGTTATCCGTTTCATTCAATGAAAATTGAGTTAATTGATGTTCCTTATGATGAAGAAATTGCTAATGAGGTTGCTTATAAAGTTGCTGCTGCAAATGCATTTAAGCAAGCATGTACTAAGGCGAAAATATTATTAATGGAACCAGTGATGAACTTAGATATAAATACTCCAAATGAATTTTCAGGAGATGTAATATCTGATGTGAATTCAAAAAGAGGGAGAGTTCTATCAATAGATATGACTAAAGATGGAAGAGAGGTCATAAAAACAAATACTCCTCTTTCTGGATTGTTTGGATATAGTACTGACTTGAGATCTAAAACTCAGGGCAGGGCAACGTTTTCTATGCTTTTAAGTCACTATGAAAAAATGAATTTAAATAAAACAAAAGAAGTATTAGAAGCAAGAGGTATCTTCTATTCTTAGAAATTAGAAATAAAAAAAGGCCGCAACCAATGCTACTGCATCTTGCGACCTTTTCTTTATAAGTTATCACTTAGTCCATTATTGTGATTTACTATTTTCAATCACTCCATGGTAGATAACCTTCCCTTTGTTAAACGTGAAACAAATCAGTTAAAAAATAATGCTCATAATCAAAAAACAAAATTTTTAACAGTACTTGATTTCGAAATCAAGAAGTTTAACTCCAGATGCCGCATAATTTAAATCTCTTGAACTAGAATTTACTAGTTATGAAATCTTTAACTATGTCATCCCTCCTTAATAAAGTTTTTAAGATAACTCTCTTACTTCCTTTATCCTAGGATGATTTCAAGCTATAAATTTAATTTCTTAAACTTAAGTCCTTGAAAACGACGGGCGAAACTATTACTGATGAGGTAATCACTCCTTTGATATATATCTAGAAGAAAAATCACTTAACTCTAAATAACTTAAAAGTCATTTTTAAGCTCAGCTTCTTTATTAAACCTCACCGAAGTCAAATTTAATAAAAAAACATAGTTTCCAATGGATGGCTTGTTAATCTCAAGCAGAAGAAACAACAAGCGGACAGATTCAAATAACAATAAACGTGCTAAAAGTTTTATTTTAAGTAATGAAAATCATTAATGAAAATAAATCATTTGAATCTCAAAGATAGAATAATGTTTTAAGTAAACTTAATTCAAATTAACCGCTCAAAGTTAATTTTTCATTATTCTTAGAAGGTGATAGGATAAAAATCATCTTTATAAATAAAAATGCTAACTTCTCAATTGAGCTAAGAAGTTAATTATCCTATAGGTTAGGCAATTCATTTAAATTTTTAACCGAAGTTAATTATTTATCCAAACAACCTAGAAGGGTAGAATCACGGAAGATAAATCACAAGAAGCAATTTATTTGTCCTTAGATATAAATAAATTTAAATCTAAGACCGTAATCGAAGGCGATAGAATTCGTTAAGATAAATGCCAAAGCATATATCTTTCAATTAATACTAAAGTATTAAAAGTAAAATCCTATGGGTTAAGTTATTAATCTTAAAAAGCAATAAAGCTCTTTAAAACTCTAATGATCAATTGATCAAAAGGCATAACATAGAAAGGTTTCAAAACCTGAATGATCGCAATTCAGAAATTAAAAATCAGCTTTTTAAAAAGCCAAACAGAGAAAGAAAATCAAAGACCGAAGTCAAAGAAAAACTAAAACTGCCCATGCAAAAAAGAGCAAAATTAAGAATAACCGAAGTCATAAATAAAAAAAGCTCAAAGAAGCATTGAACCAATGCAATAGAAAAATGCAATAAGACAAAAGTCAAAAAGCAAGAATCTAAAACAAGGACCCGAAAATGACAAAAGTCAAAGAAAGATAAGATGAACAAAAGTTCAAAAAATCAAAAAATGACAAAGGTCATAATAGCAATCAAAAAATTAAAAAGAACAAAAGTTCAAAATAATAAAATGAAAGCCCCTGTGCAAAAGCAAAGAAAATAAAATCAAAGCAAAAAAGCACTAAACCAAAGCTCTAAAAGCAATAAGACAAAAGTCAAAAAGCTAAAAAAGCAATGCTAATTAAAGAGTAAGATCAAAAAAGATGAAATGATAAATCAAATCAAAAAAAATGAAAAAACTCAATAAACAGAGAAAGAAGATCAAAGACCGAAGTCAAAGAAAAACTAAAACTGCCCATGCAAAAAAGAGCAAAATTAAGAATAACCGAAGTCATAAATAAAAAAAGCTCAAAGAAGCATTGAACCAATGCAATAGAAAAATGCAATAAGACAAAAGTCAAAAAGCAAGAATCTAAAACAAGGACCCGAAAATGACAAAAGTCAAAGAAAGATAAGATGAACAAAAGTTCAAAAAATCAAAAAATGACAAAGGTCATAATAGCAATCAAAAAATTAAAAAGAACAAAAGTTCAAAATAATAAAATGAAAGCCCCTGTGCAAAAGCAAAGAAAATAAAATCAAAGACCGAAGTCAAAGAAAATAAAATCAAAGCAAAAAAGCACTAAACCAAAGCTCAAAAAGCCATAAGACAAAAGTCAAAAAGCTAAAAAAGCAATGTCTCAGACAAGTAAAACAAGTCAGAAACAAAAATGACATAAGTCAAAAAAGTAAAAGACAAGAGATACAAGTCAATGCATTAAACTCAAAGAAAGAGAAGAAAAATCAAAGAAAATTAAACCCTAAAAATGAGAATAATGGTCATGGATTAAATCTAAGTCAAAAAAGAAAAAGAAGTTAACCCATCGTGATTAAAAAAGAAGGAAAAGTCGTGGAGATAAACAACACAGTTAGACCAACCAATTTAATCAATCCAAACGAGTGTACTAAAAACGATAAATGAGGGTTTATAAAAACCCAATAAAAATCAGAGATAATACACTGCCATAGAGCAAAATCAGAAATCAGCAAACATAGAGTAAGCTCGGAATCTGAAAAAGCTCAAGCGAGCAACAATCAGTATAATTTAATACTAATTGGAGCTCTCCGGCCCAGAATGACAAAAAGTCAAACTGAAGTAAGAGAGTTCAATAAGCAGAATCTTATTAAAGTCAAAAAGACGTTAGCAAACGTACAAAAAGTTAATAAGAGTCTAAAATCAAACAACCAAACTCATGATAAAAATGACCGAAGTCATAAAAATCATAGACCAGCAAAAGCGTCCGTCACTTGGAAAAGATCTAAGACGATGAAAGCATAAATGCGATCAAGGTCCGAACATACAAATCAAGTCAATAATTGTAATGCATAAGCAAAACAAAAATTAAAAAAGAATGCGTGTTCACAGTTCTTCCCCTTACCCTCGCTTTTGATCTAGCCTCAGCTGCTTCGCTGCGATTTCTACCTCTCCTTTGCGCCAATTTCTCAGGGCTTTGGATGAGCTCTCATGCTCGCTTTTCGAATTTCTGTGTAGAGTTTTTACTTGAATGTACACGATGTACCTCCATGCTCCTCTTTCTGCTTATAGAATGTTTTCTCTATTGAGTTAGGATTCGTCAGTAACCTGAAGAATTGTTATTACTCAATTGGAATGACCCTATTTCAGTATAGATTTACTTTGGGTATTTTATACGGGTTACATTAAGAATTTCCTAATTACTTTGGAATCCTTAGTTAAGATAAGCGGTGTTATCAGTTTGCGGTGAACAATCCTATAAAGAATTTTTCTTGCAAAAAGAACACTGTGTTTTTAATAGCGGTGTTAGCTTATGTTAATAACGGTGCAATTCATGATGCGGTGAAGACCTTAAAAGATTTTCGGTGCAAGATGAGCAGTTCGTTTTAAAAAGCTTACAAACGTTGTTAATAAACGGTGCAATTCATTATGCGGTGAAGACCTTAAAAGATTTTCGGTGCAAGATGAGCAGTTCGTTTTAAAAAGCTTACAAACGTTGTTAATAAACGGTGCAATTCATTATGCGGTGAAGACCTTAAAAGATTTTCGGTGCAAGATGAGCAGTTCGTTTCAAAAACGTTGTTTCTTGAAAATGAATGTAGAGAATGCTGTGATATTCCTTTCGGAATATCGGTGCAAACTCTTTTTCATTTAAAAGAAACTTGTTTATGAAACACTTAGCTCAAAATGCGGTGAAAAACTTTTTAGGTTTTCGGTGCAAGATGAAATGCGGTGTTTAATAACTTTGTTAGCAATGTTTAATAAAACACTTAGCTCAAAATGCGGTGAAAAACTTTTTAGGTTTTCGGTGCAAGATGAAATGCGGTGTTTAATAACTTTGTTAGCAATGTTTAATAAAACACTTAGCTCAAAATGCGGTGAAAAACTTTTTAGGTTTTCGGTGCAAGATGAAATGCGGTGTTAATAACATTAGTTAACGGTGCTATTAAAAACATTGTGTTCTAGATGCTTGAAAAAAACTTTTTAGGTTTGTTCGGTGCAAAAAGATAACGTTGCTTAAAATAACTTTGGATTCAAAGTGTTCGGAAATAAATAATGTAACTTACGTATATAATACTTACTTATAAATAAATACCTATTTCGGGTCAGACCAATCTTTTATAACTTTTCTAAAGGTTAAAGATTTATCCAGACTCAATAGTTACTAATATTCTATTTCGCAAAATTTGGAGACTTATAGTTGGTGACAACATATATAATCTTTCAAAACTCTGATCACTTACTTTTCTACTTTGCTGAGCGATGAGAATTTATCCACGTCCCTTTGATGATGGCATCTCCGGTTTGGTTTTCTTATCGCCTGCTAGTGCAGATTGTTGGTTTGATCAAAACGCTATGGGTGATTACTCGGTTAGAAGTGGGGATCACTCTGCGTAAAAATCAAGACCCAATCAGAATATCAAACATTTTTGAGTGATTTCTAATAAAACTAGAAACTTTAATGATTTTAAATACTTATTTAGATTATTTTGCCTGAGCAAAAGACTCTGCAAAAAGAAAAAATGGAAACTTTTGTTGGCAATGGTTTTTTTAGATTTTTTCTAAAGATTTAAAAATTTAATTCGAAAAGTTAATTATGAGAATTTACTCTAACTGTGCATATTTGCTGCTCCTTATTTCTTTTTTGTGTTTTTCTGTAGACCCAAATCAAGAAGCTTTGGAAAAACTTAATTCAGGTTTAAAAAACAATGTTTCTAATGAAGTAGAAAAAAAATCGATTAATTATTCAAATAAGGAATATGAAAATAAAAAAGATTTTAATGTAAATAATATTAGAACTGAAAATTTTTCAAACAAGAATCATAAATATCTTTCTGATCAAAAAGCTCACTTATATGAAGATGTAATCTTAAATAGGTGCTTAGAAGATCAATTACATTATTCACATATTGAAGAATTGGGAGAAAAAGAGTTGTCTGCTCTTTCAAGGCAAAGATGGTCTGCATTAATTCCGAAGTTTGAATTTTCAAGATACTGAATTAAGAGACACCGTTCCTGGAACTGAAAGACTTTCAATGGGAGTAAAACTTACAGGGGTAGATTTAATTGATCTGTTATTGGGCTCTAAGAGAATGAGAGTTGATAAAAAAACTATTAAAACTGAGTTTAAGTTAGTTAAGGAAGATTTAAAAAGAAAATACCTAGAGCTTATTTATGAATATAAATATCTAACTTGGTGGAGTAAATATTTAGAGCAATCATATAAAGAGGTTGCGACCCTTTATCTTCCTAAAAAGAGATCTATGCTAAGAACAAATAGATCTGAAATTGCCTCTGATACTTCTATTATTGAAATTCATGAAGAAAGAAGCTTTGTCGCTGAGGAAATAAGAAAATATCAAGGTCTAATAAGCGAGTGTGATTTGGAAAAACTTGATATTGAAAATGTGAATTACGAAGAATTGCAAAATGCTTTTAGAACATATGATACAGCTAATCTTGATACAAGTAGAAGTAGAATTTGTTTTCTAAGAGCAATGAGAAGTAATGCAAATAACGCTCAAGCAAGAAGGCCTATCGTTCCAACTTTATACGGTTCATATTTTGATGTGGAAACGATGGATACTAATTCACATCTTGATATCTGGAGGGTTGGTGTTGATTTCACTTTTAATATTGGAGGGAAAGATCATCGTGCTGAGTTAGATAGACATTTATGTGAAATTTCAAATTTGGATTACAAAAGACAAGTGGATGCTTCTATTAGTAAAGGCCTTTCTAGTCTTGATACATTGATATTGCTCAAAGAGCAGTTTAAGAGCTTAGATAACATGTTCCCATCTGTTCATAGTTACGCAAAAAGTAAAAGAATGGATATGGAAGAATATAAAAAATATATTTTCCAACTTAGAGATATGATTAAAAAAATTAATGACATTAAACGAGATGTTCATTTTGGATATTTGGTATTGAATGAAAAATAAGAAGCTAAAATTTTATAAATTAGGTGTAAAAGAAAAAGTTGTATTACTCATCTCTTCTTTCTTTATTTCTATGTCGTATATCTCGGCACCGATTTTAGCTAGAAGCATTATCGATGCATTTATATACTTAGAAGATAATAATGGGTTGATTTATTCAATCGCAGTTTTAGCTTCTGTAGAACTTCTATCTATAATTGTGAACATTAATTATAATGCGAGGTTAATCTATTTATATGAAACGTTTGTTTTAACTGCTAAAAACTATCTTATAAATCAATTCTTGGTCAGGAAAGATAGAAAAAAACATGATGAATTTTTAGATATTTGGAACAAAAGAATCTATCAGTATGGCTTTTATAATTTTAACGTTAAATGGAGAAAATACAAAGACGTTATGGTTGTTATTGTTATGACAATTATTGCTTGTAGTATGGGTTTTCATGCTGGCCTTTTTGTTGCTGGATTAATTTTACTTTCTTTGACACTCGCGTATTTCCAGAAAATGTACAGTTCTTATAATTATAAAGTTGCGAAATCATATGAAACAAAAGAAAAGACATATATTGAAAATGCTATTAAGCATGATTATACGTTTCAGTATTTAGGTGAGCCTAAGCAAATCTCGAAAAAATTCTTTAACATTACTTACCTCTTAGAAAGAGGGAGAATTAATAATCTTAAAAGTAGAAATGCCTTCGATAATGTAATTAGATTTTTTAGATCATTCTCAATAGTTGGAGTCATTCTTTTATCTGTATATTTTCAAAGAACAGGTGAGTGGTCTCTTGGTACGATTTGGGCTTTGTTGATTGTGTGTTATAGAATTATTGGGCCAATACAATCAGTTACTCAATGGATTTTTTCTCAGAATCCTGAGGGATACTTCGTTGAAGGGATTACTAATTTTCATGCTAGTAGATATTTAAAAGATTACGAAGAAAAGAGTGAGTGGGTAAAGGTAAGAAAATTTTTAGATGACTCCATTGGAAAAGTCAGTCTTTGGATTGCGGAAGAATCTCAATTTAAAAATCTAGTCAGTACAATTAATTATTGGGAATCTAAAGTTTTAGAAAATAAAAAAACTATCTGTCTATCATCTTTGACGAATGACACGATTGATGTTGTTCATAAAAGGTACGATACATTTTTTCTTATAAACAAAAACAAAAGTTTAGATCCTAAAGCTGTCTCTAAATTAGTTGATAAGGCAAAATCAATTAATAAGAAAGCTACATTTCATTTACTTAATTCAAATCATACAAGTCTAAGCAAAATGGATTATGTTGTAAGTTTAAATAAGAAAGCAAAAATCAGTGTATTAGAAATGAAAACTCAGAAGAAAGAAATAGGAGAATTTCTTTATAATCATTGGAAAACAAACACTGCATATAATGAGAGATACTCGATGGAAGAGTGTTTTGATAAAATCTTTTCAGAGAAAAAGTCTCCAAAAGTATACTTAACAAAAGAGAAGGACAAAAAATTTAAAAAATATTTATATATTGATCATCCACTTGGAGGATATATTGTTCTAGTTAATAACAAAGATAAACTTGAAGAAAAAAAGATTCACGTTAATTCAAAAGAAAAAGTTATCAAAGAACTTTTTAAGGTTTCGGTGGCAGCATGAAATATGAATATGATGAGTTTTACAAAAAAATCTTTTTAAGAAATGCACCTGGTACTGCATTGTTGTTAACATTAAGTACAATTGCAGCAGTCTATATTATTTTTATAGGATTTAACTTTCAGGTAGTAATAGGTTCTGCTGATTATAAAGAAGGACGACTTTATTATACTCCCAAGAGTAGAACATTATCTACAATTATCGCTACGACAGTTGGATCAGAAGTACTAACTGCAAATGGTGATCATTATTGTATTTCTCCGAAAAAAACACTGGGTGAGAGATTTATTCCAGGCGCTCCATTTCTTTTTGAGATTTGTGATCACAGTACTGACCAATATCTTGAAGAACATGAAGTATATAAAATTAGGGTGACAGTTAATACAGGCCGATGGCTAAGAACAAGTTTGGTGAAACTATGAGTAAAAATTTTGGTAAAAAACTAGTATTGTTTTTATTTCTTTTAGCACTTGGGATGGCAATTCCCAATTTTGTGACGAATTATAAATTCAAAGACGTATCTAAGCAGTATGAATTCTTTGGTGAGCTTCCTCTTGATTCGCAAGCACTTCCTCCGATAGAAGTAACAGGTACACTTTTCGTGAAAGGTGAACGAGGACTTTATGCAAAAAGAGAAGGGATTGTTGTTTCTGTCAATGTAGAACCAGGTGATACAGTGAAAAAAGGTCAAATAGTTGCAGAACTTGAACCTGTAGACATACCTTCAGTAGGTACATCTTATACAGTTTATGACAGAAAAAAGTTTGGATATAAAGATGACTGGTTCTGGGATAAAACAAAAGTTAAAAGAGCTCTTGATAGAATTAATCATTTAGAGAAGATAGGCTTTTATTCTCATGTTGAGGCACAGCAAAAAAGAAATGTTTTTTATAAACTTCTTAAGGATGCATCAGCACGGACAGTTTCTAAAGGAAGATCCCAGCAGGATAGATATAGATATATTCGAGCTCCATATGATGGAGTAATTACTGGTGTAAATTGGATAGTTGGAGATCAGGCTTTGGCCATTGGTAATAAATTGATCGAACCTGGTATGTGGATAGCGGAGAAAAATTTTGATTATCAGGTTAAATTAGAAATTCCAGAAGATATTGTTGCTAACATTAATATTAACGACGCGATTGAAGCTTACATTCCTTTATTTGACGAAGCTCAGTTTGATGGAAAAATTAAAAGTGTTAATAGGGTCATCTATGGGAATTTTGATGATAAATCGTCGAGTAGACATTTTAGGGCTCTCGCAGATCTTAAAAGAAGTAAACAGGCGAAATTTGTTGCCCTTCATTCCGGAACTAGAGTGAGAGCAAATATTTTGAGAGGTAAAGATTTTCTTTCAATGAAGAAAAATCAACATCTCTTTTGGATTCCTAAATTAGCTTCAGAAATTAATGTTCCAACTAAACTTGTAGCAAAAGATGTTGATTTGGTGGAATACGGAATGATCATGTCTGGTTCTTATATGAAAGATAAAAATCTAATTGAACAAACTGATCATTTGAAACAAGACCCATCTAGACAACTTGCTAATATGACAAGTGAAAATACGGGGGCGAAGATTGTTCAGTTTTATGTTCAAACAAGTCAAGGAGATATTCTAAGAGTAAAAGCAAAAAAATGGATTGAATCAGAAGATTTAGTTGCAGTTTATGCTCCTCAAATAGATAGCTACAAGGTGATAACTCATTACAGGGTAAAGTAATTAATGGCTAAAAATGATTTTTATATAACGTATGATTTTTTTGATGATGCTAAAATTGTCCATTCTGAAAACAAGTTTAGCTTTAAGTCTGATCAAATAATAGTTTGCAATAGTGCTTCTGATACACAAGCTGATTTATTACAAGTTTTAACTGGTAGAGAACTTCTGGATCCTTTTTTTAAATGGGAAATTTATAATGAGAAAAAAAATAGAAAAGCAAAACTAGGTTTTTTTAGACTGGTAAAGCTCCCTCATTTTATACGCCATAAAATGACTGGAGAAGTGATTGATTGGGTGATGGAGATCACACAAAAAGGAAATAAAAAGAAAGTTTATGATGCAATAAATCTCTTAGGTTATAAAAAACTTCTAAATTCTTATTGGAAAGATTTATCAAGAGAAGACCAGTCTGTTTTGTTGTGTCTGATAAACTATTTTGAATCAGAAGTCTTTTTTATGTTCTTCGGTAGAGATTTTATCAGAAAACAATCTGAAGATATTTACCAACAATTTAAAAGACTTCAGTCAGTCTATGAAATTCCAGTTTTTATATTTTCAAAATATTTTAAAGTGAATAGAGCATTACCATCATTTCAGTTTTCTGGTTTTGTTCCTTCTAAAGAGGATGCAAATGATAAAGCTGCCTAAAGATATCCATGAATTAGTTGATAGGCATATTTTTAGTATATGGGCCTTGATTGCAACATACTTTTTCCTTGTTACAGTCATTACTTTTGTTCAAGGCGGTACAAAGAAACAAAAGATTCAAGTGCAAAGTTTTTTAAATGAAGGGTATAACCTTGTTGAAATAAAGATGTCTCCTGATAAAAGAAATAAAATATATTCAAATGTTGAAATATTTGAGTCCGTAGAGAGGCAACTTAAAGACACTACCGCGGTTATTTTAGATGAAGAGTTAATCGTTAGCGCTCAGGAAAATAACGGGCAATTTAAAAATCAAATGATGAGATCATATTTTGTAACAAACCGCTTTTTTGAAAGTGTGAAAGGTGAGAAAATTCTTGGGGATGTTATCAAAGCAAAACATCGGAATTTATCTGATAATGTTGTAGTTATTACTCCAGGAGCATCAGAACTTCTTTTTGGAAGTAAGACTTCTTACAAGCCGAATCTTTTTATAAAAGGAATGCGCTTTAGAGTTATTGGATCATGGGAGTTTGGAATAGATGACTCTAAAGAAAATAGATCGTTGATTTTTCCTCTAGCAGCTCTTAAAAAAATTAGAGAAACTAAAACAATTCAAGTTAAAAAATTTATAGTTAAGAATATTAATGAAAAAAAATTAAATGAATTACGAAAGTCTTTTGAGTCAATCTTGATTTCTAGAGGTTTCTCTAACCCTGATATTAAAGCTGTTTTTGAGATGAAAAGCTTAGATAGAGATCCTGCAATGCAATTAGCAACCGATTTTAAAACAAATTTATTATCCTTGGTTTTATATTTTTTAATTATTGGTCTTTGTACTTTTTCTGTTTTTGTTTTTGATAAGTCTTTGGCCCAAAATCCTGAAATCTTTGCAACAAGATTAATTTTCTCTGTTGAAAATAAAAGTATCTATAAGAATTTTTTAACTTCGATAATGTTAAATATTGCTTTTTGGGGCGGTGTTGGTGTTTTCTCTGCTCTCGCAAGTATCTGGATTCTTTCATTTTATAACAGAACAGATCTTCATTTTACTTGGTATTTCAGTTATTCTTTTTTTGGTATAGGAATATTCGTTTTCTTATTACTTTTCTACGTTAAGAGACGATGTACTAGTCAATTCAAATGGAAGCGGTGGGTCTAGGTTTTTCCGATTTTTCCAAATTACAACTTTAAATTTGACGTATCTTCTAAATAAAAGTAAATACATCTGATCTAAAAGAT
>JAHDHG010000071.1 GCA_020631435.1 Bacteriovoracaceae bacterium
TCATTATATAAAGCGAAGAGTCTTTTAGAACAAGAGTTTGCTGGGCTTCCTATCGATATTGAATATGATAGTGAATTTGAAACAGAAGTAGTTTTAGATGAAGAAATCATAGAATTTGATGCCCAAGATGATGGGAGTTCTCAAGTTGAGATCGAAGCTTTACCTGAAAATCATGATGCAGAAACATCAACAGAAAATTCTAAGAGTGAAGATTCTGATGAAATTGAGATTTCGAGTATTCAACTAGAAAATGATCAAGTCGTAGAGGAAGTTGAATTAGTTACTGACAAATCTGAAGAAAATCAATCTGCAGAGGAAGTTACCACTTTAGAAACTGAAGCTTTTCAAGATAAAGACTCTGAACTTCTTGAGGAGATGATTGTTCTTGAAGAGAAAAATAAAGATCTAGTTTCACAAATTGAAACAATGAAAAAAAGAATTAGAGAGTTTGAAGAAAAAATTAATACTTTAAATATTGATTTGGATTCAAAAGATGATAAGATCCAATCTTTAAATAGTGACATCAATTTAAAAAATGTTGAGATTCAGTCTTTAAATCAGGAACTAGAATTAAAGAATAGCACTAAAAATCAAGTTCATACTTCAAATGTTGAAATTATAAACATTTTAAATCAGACCAAAGATTTAATTTCAGAATTTAGATCAAATATATAAAAAAAGGACCATTCAAAATGGTCCTTTTTAAAAAAATATAAATTTCAAAAAAAATTAATTTAAAGAAGTAGCAATTGCCTTGAATCCATCAAAATCAGTTGCAGCAACTTCTGCTAACATTTTTCTATTCATCTCAACATTATTCTTTTTTAGAGCACCAATAAATCTTGAATAACTCATTCCGCATAATCTAGCAGCAGCATTGATTCTAGTAATCCATAGCTTTCTCATATCTCTTTTAAAGATTCTTCTACCTTTGTATTTATTATACAAAGCTCTTTCAACAGTTTGAGCTGCATGTCTAAATTTCGTTCTTCTATCGAAATGAAAACCTTTTGCTAACTTTAAAATTTTGTTTCTTCTTCTTCTGGCTTTAAAACCCCGTCTTACTCTAGACATTGATATACTCCTTTCATTAGGGGGAGATCTTATCTACTTTTCAAGTCCCCTAGATGATTAATTACTTACTTAAGACCTAAGCATTTAAGTGCATTAGACATATCTGAAGGTGCTAAATAAAGCGCCTTTCTTTTACTTCTTTTATAAGAAGTCGATTTTTTCGTTAAAATATGTCTTAAATTTGCTCTTTTAACTTTAATTTTTCCAGATGCAGTCATCTTGAATCTTTTCGCAGCTGATCTTTTTGTCTTCATTTTTGGCATAACTTCACCTTAAATTATAAATTACCGATTCGCTATTTTTATTGATTTTGGGACGATTTGTCAAAAGGAAGCTCCATAATAGGCACTTACGCGCACTGCAAAATAAAGAGTCCAAATAAATATCTTCGAATCTCACCTTTAACCTTATTTAAGTTTTTTAAGCAAGTCTTTATAAAATTTTAGAAAACCTCTTCTCTCGAGTCATATAGGAAAAAAGTACTAAATCACTAAAAAAAGCCCAAATCTAATAAAATATAATCTATGGAAAAATTTAGCCTAACTCCAAACCCTAGCTGGGTATCACCTATCAATTATCAATTAGAAAAATCTGAAGAATACCACTACTTATATGTTGGAAGAGAACATTTAGAATCACCCGATGAAAGCCAGTTACATGTCACTCAATGTGTCTATATCAGAAATGAAAAAGATCTTAAGAATTATCAAAAGCTAGATATCAGCTTTAATCCTAGCTTTCAAGAATTAAGTTTTCACGAGCTAAAAATCAACAGAGACCGAGAAGAGATTTCGTTAGAAAAAGAACTTAACTATGCAGAAGTTCTCAGAAGAGAAAATAACCTAGAAGCACAAATTCTTGATGGTAGGTTGAGCGTATGCATTCTTATTAGAGACCTGAGAATAGGAGACATCTTCACCTATTCATATTCAAAAAAGGGCATCAATCCATTATGGGAAAAATTTCGATTTATCGATAGAGATTTAGAATGGTCAGTACCTGTAAAAAAACAATTCATTCGAATTCTATGGGGGCTTAAGGATGAGTATTGTATCAAGTATTTTGCTAATACAAAGGAAATTTCCCCTGAAATTAAGAAAAAGAATGAGTTCACAGAGCTCACATGGATACTCAACGATTTAAAAGAAAAAAGAATTCCTGAACAGAGTCCAGGTTGGTTAAATTTATATCACAGTTTTCAATTTTCTAATCAGTTATCTTGGAAGGATGTAATCAATTGGGGATTAAAGCTATATAACTTTGATCATGTAATTCTTAATGCTGACTTAGTTAAGACTTTAGAATCTCTAAAAGCAAAAAGTACTAAAGAAACAATTAGAAATATTCTAGTGTTTGTTCAAGAGAACATTAGATATCTTTCTTTAGCAATTAAAGATGGTACTCACAAACCTAGAGATCCAAATGAAGTTTTCAATTCAAGACTTGGAGATTGTAAGGATAAAACTAGTTTATTCATCTATATGGTGAATTATTATAAATTTGAAGAAGTTACCATTGCTCCTTTTCTTGTAAATACTTTTGCTCATATCAACATTAAGGAAAATCTTCCTAGCCCATTCTCCTTTGATCATGTTATTGCTTATGTAAAAATTAATGAAAAAGAATATTACTTTGATCCCACATATGCATCTCAAAAATACAACTTTGATCAAATTCCCCAACCTTATTATTTTGATTATGGGCTGCTATTACATGAATCAGAACAAGATATAAAAAAAGTAAAACATACTATTCCCACAGCGGTAGAAATTAAGGTTACATATGATTTATCTGATGGCCCTGGAAAAGATGTTAAATTTAACATTGTAGAAAAAATTAGTCATTTTAAGGCCGAGAATTCGAGAGATCACTATGAGTCTATCGGTGAAGAAGAATTTAAGAATAATATCAAAGCGTTCTATAAAAAATACTTCAATGAGATCAGTCTTGTGGATTTCAAAGTCAATGATGATAAGGATAACAATATTTTTGAAACATTAGAACAATATTTAATTAAAGACTTTTGGGAAGAGAGTAATGATCATTTTACTGCTTCAATTTATCCATTTGAGCTTTATTCAAAATTTACTAAGCCTCGTCTAATAGAAAGAGATTCCATCCCTTTAGATATTACCAAAGATCCTGATGGCTTTTCTTATCAAATTACAATTGTCTCAGATAGAGTTTGGAGTTATGAGTCAAGCAATTCGAATTCTAAAAACAAACATTGGATTTATGAGTCAACAAAGAATGAAATTGAAGAAGAAAAAAAAATAGTTTTAACATCTAGCTTTAAAGCTCTAGAGAATATGCTCCCTGAGGAAAAAGTAAAAGAGTATTATGATTTCATTGAATTATTTGAGACTGATTTAGCATTAGATTTCACCTCTGCAAAAGAGAAAGGTAAATTTAAAAGAAAGTTAAATAAACGCAATATCTTTTGGATCACATTTATCATATTTATGATTTTCAGAGTTCTATATAGAATTTTTCGCCAATAAACTATCAAGGTAATAAAGCCTAGGTCATATACCCCATTGTTGATAAATCAAACTCTGTCTTCTGAAGTTCCTTAAACTACACTCTCTCTTATTTATTTCAGAAGTTACAAACTTAGCAGTGAATTTAGGGGCTTGAGGCCCTAGATCTTCAAATACTGACTTCATCTGAGTTCCGAAACAATACTTCATGTCTATTTTCTTATTCCATTTTGGAGCAGAAGCTAGCAAAAGACACAATTTGGAACGTTGATAATCATAAATCTTATCTTTGGAATAATTCTTAAGAATTAAATTAATCTCTTTTCCAAATATTGAAAGATAATTTTCAATATTTGCATAAGTTGCTGATTTTGCTAGATCAAACCTTTCTGATAAGACTTGAAAGTTTTCTGTATTTTCAATTTGAACTAAGACATCAAAAAAAGAATTTGCTGCCAAAAACTGACTAAATTTACTCCTCTCTTTGATATTTAAAGACAAAAGGTATTCTTGTATAGCAACTCCAACCAACATTTGTACTCTTGATTTTAAAACTACTGAGCCGTATTGAAGGCTTGAAATATCAAAAATATCTTTCAACTTAACTAAAGCTTCTTCATTATCACTGATATTGGAACTCTCATCCAAGATTTTTAAAATTTTATTTAAGTTCTCAATAGTATTAGATGCCAAGTTTTTAAAGATATCTAAATCATTTTCAAGAATATTTTTTTGACTCAAGTATAAAACAATATTTTCAAGGGCATCTCTAGGAGAAATTTTCTGTAAATTATTATATTTTCTAAATGCAGATGCAAAAACTCCTAAAGAGTCAGGTTGGACAACAAGAAAAAATTCTCTATCAACTAAATCTCTCGCTAAGTCTATCCAGGCTTCAAAACGATCTATCACTTTATTTAAATCAAAGTCATAAGGAGATAAATTTAAAGGCCAATGCCCAGGTAAATTGGGATCAAAGAAACAAAAATTAAATCTACTTTGCCCACCTGTAGATTGATCGATTGGAATATCTGATAAGCCGAGCAAATAAAATGGTGCAAAAACATTGTTATAAATTTCGGCTAAAGGATTTACTTCAGAATTAAATCCAATGACTCGAGCGCCCCCTGTGCAATCAACTCCAGTCAAACGCTCTATTGCTTTTCTAATTAACTGATATCTGCGATTATTATCAACAATTCCAATTAGCTGTGGCTCAATCTCACCTTTTACACCATCTCCGAGAGCCTGAAAACTATCTAGAGCAATTCTTTTTGAATTAATTTGTTTCTGTCTTTCAGCGTCTGCACTATTAGAAGCAGGCACACCAGATCTAACAGAGTTTAACCAAGAGAAAAAAATAGGAATATCTCGAGTTTGAATTTTAGCAAACTGATCTTCTGAAAAACTTTTATCCGTATTTCTATATTTTTTCTGAAGGTCTAAAATATTTTGAGCATCTAGTACATCACACCATCTATTCGTTAGAGATTCAAGCACACACATATTGGCACTGGCCCAAGTTGTATTATTGGTAATTTTTCTTATTTTATTATTAAAGCCAAAGGATCTGATCCCTTCTGTTAGCTGACCGATAAATTCTGAGGTTGCACTTAAACCGATCGAAAGTGCAGGATTTTGAAGAGCAATAGTACTGGCGACAGCAGTTGAGAGTGATGTTAAACTTGAAGCAATTCTTGGATTTCTTTTCAAGCATTTTTGATTATTAGATATTGATCTTAAAGAAGATTCAGTAACTGAAATAATCTTTTGATATAGGTTTGAACTATCTTCTTCATAGAAATCATCCTGACTTCTTATCTGACTAAGAACGGAAGATTTTTCAATTTGAACTTGAGATAAAAAAGAAACTAGTGATGATTCCCAAATGGGATCTTGATTAACACCGATTTGAGAGAATATTTCATTTTCTTGAGCAACTAACTGATCAAATCTAGATCTCAAGGAATACTTATTTGAAAGAAGGCCTATATCAGATTGTAAATTTGAAATAAGTGACAATTCTCCTGCCAAAGAAACACAATCTGGATCATTATTTATTGAACTAACTAATTGAGTTAACTTCTTAGAGTCTTCTAATGCTTGATTGCCCAAGTTCCCAGTTTCACATGTCGAACTAAACACGTTTAGAATTTCTTCACCAGGAATCTCAACAGAATAAGAAATTAAGCTCGTAAGAATTAGAAAATATTTGATCATGATACCTCTTTTGAATAACCATACGTAGCATCTTAGGTAAATGTTTTAAAGAATAATTAAAGATTTATTTCTGCACTGCTTCAGCTTTTTCAGGTTTTGGTGCAGCAGCTTTTTTAGGCGCCTTCTTTGAAGGGCCAACCATTGCAATGATTCTATTTCCCATCATTTTTTGCTGAGATTCAACAACTGCGCCCATTTCAAGAATTCTATCAATAATTGATTGGAATTTCTCCTTACCAATATGCTTATGGGCCATTTCTCGACCTCTAAATTGCATAAGTAATTTTATTTTATCTCCCTGCCCTAGAAACTGAGCAGCTTTTTTCATTTTTACATCCAAATCATGTACATCAATATTGGGTCTAAACTTGATTTCTTTTACATCAACCTTAACTTGCTTTTTCTTTGCTTCACTTTTTTGTTTTTGTTGACGGTACTTATATTTCCCATAATCCATTAATTTACAAACTGGTGGCTTAGCATTTGGAGAAACCTCAATAATATCGAGACCTCTATCATCACCTATTCTCCTAGCTTCAGACAAAGAGACAACTCCAAATTGCTCTCCATCATCTCCTATCAACCTCACTTCAGGTGCAGTAATTCTATGATTAATTCTTGGACCAGTCTCTTTTCTTGGTCCACCTCTTTTTCCTTTATAACCTCTAGAAATAATAAACCTCCGTTTGCTAAATCACTAAAGACTCAAATCTCAAAATACCTTTTATAACGCTCTCTTTCAAGCACTTGAAGCTCAAATAAAATCAATTTAAACCTCAGTTGCAGATGTGAGATTCATAATAAGATTAATATTCAAGTCCTCTGCAAATTGCTTCTTTAACTCAAAGACTTTCTCCACATCAATAACATTAAAATTTCCTTCAATACCAACGACACAGCCTTTATATTTGTAAAAATCTAAAGCACTTTTAATTACTGGAATTGAAAAACTTTCTTCAAATTGAACCATTCTTCCATGTTGAAGTTCGATTTGAAAAATTTCCTTAAAAATTGTCTGATATGTCTCCAGATCAAACTCCTTATTTTTTAAGTGCTCGAGAGCTCTAGCAGCGATGTAATAACATTCATTAATATAAGCAAGCCCACTTGAAAAAACTCTAATTTTAGAAGCAACTTGATCTAATTCTTCAGAAGAAAGTTTTAATATATCACTTAACTGATCAACATCTTTCCCTGTGGAAAATGAGATAACCTTTAGTGCATCATTTAACATCTCCATGTTGCTAGGAAGATAAAACTCAAATAACAACTCACTTCTCTTATCAATCATATACTCTGACAAAATATCTATTGATTTAAATTTATTCTGCTTCAAGTGATAGATCGCAGTATTCATAATTGTAGGAATAATGAAATGATGTAGAATCATATTTTTAAAATATAATAAATGAATCCTCTCTTTCTTTTTTACAGAATAAAAAATATCGCCAAGATGTTCATTCTTTAAAACTTCTACTTTTTTATTACTAATGAGAATATTCAAAGCTTCTAAAATATTATTCTTTGAAATTTCAAATCCCTCAGATAAAGAGGGAGTAAGAGGAATACTAAACCTCTTTGAATAATTAATAATCTGCCTTGCTTTCTCTTCTATTGATTCCCAATTTGTAACTCCTGTAGGTGCATCTAATAAAATTAATGAAAGTAAGGATGTAGGAGTGATAGGCATATTTCGGCCAACTGCTTTAAAGCAAGCAAAAGCTAACCTTTGAGTGTCTGCTCTTAAATTACTAATTTCTTTGACTTCAATTCCCTTACCTAATGTCGCGTGAACACTACCAAGTCTTTTATTAAATAATTTATAAATTTTTAAGACTTGTGTCGCGTTTTCCTTCTTCTTTTTGCCGCCTCCTAATTCTTTAGCATGAGCTTTCTCTTCAGGCACATATTCGTGAGCAATAGAAACTGGGACAAAAAGAAGGCTTTTTTTCTTATCAGTTAAAGAATGCGTTTCAAGAAGCATTTGAAAAAGACCATACCTCGGTGGCAAAAGTTTTCCAGTTCTGGATCTTCCCCCTTCAAAAAAGAATTCTAAAACTTTATCCGTTTTAAGTAGTGAGTAAATATATGCCTCAAAGGATGTTCTATAAGTTGCATCTTTAGAAAAAGACCTTCTTATAAAAAAAGCTCCTGCATTTCTTAAAATTTTTCCAAATAAAAATACGTTTAGGTTTATTCCACCTGCAACGAATAATGGTTTTTTAAAGGTTTTATAAAAGAGATAAGTGATCGCAACATAATCTGCATGTGATTGGTGATTAGGAACTAAAATTATATGATGCTTCTTTTGAAGTTCATCAATATCAAAATCAAAGGGAACCTGAAAGTTAACTTGGTCGTACAATTTTCTAATAGTTTTATCAAAAAAGTACGAAGTCCCTTTAACTAATTTTTCGTTGAAGCTTCCATTGATCTCTTCAAAGATCTCTTTGACTGTATTTTTCTCAGAAGGATTCTTTTCAAGAAATTCCTCTAATTTAGGATAGCTCCAAAAGAATTTTTGAATCTCACTCAAATAGTTTTTCCTTTGCTTAATTTATAAGCTTTGAAAAAAATATCGGTATAATGATATAAAGAATTGAGTCTCGAATAAGATAAAACATAAAGAAGTAAAAAAAGGCCTTTGGTCCCTTATTAAAAAGTTTTTCAAGACCTAATACTTGAGCTTTTTTACTCATCTGGATCATGAATTTACTCTTTCCCCAATGCCTGAAGAAAAACTTTAACTCTTGCTCTAGCTTCGAATCGAACTTTAAAAAAGCTTGTTTGAATTTCTTTACTAAAAAAGTCATAAATTACCAGATCTCACAAGTCTGTTTGAATACTCAAACTAACATTTGCCTAAGCCTTCTACAATCGCATGACAAAGCATTACTAAAAAACTCATATACTCCTAGTACGAATGTTATACTTATACAACTTTAACTCACAATTTAAAAACTGTGAGCCGCATCATTTCGTACTTAGTACCTGCCAAAGAAATCTTATTCTCACTACAGAGAAAATTCAAGATATTAACCAGCATTATGAATGCTATATTAATGAAAAGGCCTACACTTACCTTTTACAAGTTATATGTGGACTAAAAAGTAGATTAATCGCTGAAAATGAGATTGTTTCACAGTTTAAAACTGCAACCTTAACCTATCTTGATAAGGAATTAAAAGATAAGGAACTTTCAATCGCCATACAAAAGGCTCAGCAAGATCAAAAATTCATCAGGTCTGAATACTTGATGGGAATATCTCAGAAAACTTACGCTGCTTTAACTAAGAAACTCCTTAACTCAAATTTAAAAAAAGATTCAAATATTTTAATTCTCGGATCAGGCATGCTGGCTGAAGATCTAGTCAATCAACTAAAGAAAGATTGTCATCTTTTTATTTCAGGTCGAAACGTTGAAACTGTTACTACTCTAGAGAATAAACACTTTATCAAATCTATTGAATGGAATGATTTATCTGCTTATGAAACTTTTGATATCATTATAAATACTGTTGGGACTAACGAACATATTTTGCAAAACAGTTTTTTTGATAAATGGAAATTTAAAGATAGAGCATTTATAGACCTAGGAGATCCTGAAGTTAAACTAGATATCAATCATAAAAAAAATAATTATTTTAATCTTGAAAGTATTTATAAATTAGGAGCAATTGCTCTTGATGATAAAAATAAAAAAATCTTTGAAGCAAATGATAAGATTTTTGAAATTAGTAAAAAAAGAATTCAATGGTTAGAAGAGAAAAAGAGAAAAAGGTTATCACATGAATCAGGTAGTCATAGGGACAAGAGGGAGCCTACTTGCTCGATCTCAAGCGCATTATCTTAAATTTTTACTTGAATCTAACCATCCTGAGATAAAATTCATCATAAAAACTATTAAGACCCAGGGTGATATTATTGTTGATCGCCCACTTCATGAGTTAGAGGGAAAGGATTTTTTCACTAAAGAACTTGATCATGAGTTATTGGGTGAATCTATCGATTTAGTTATTCATTCAGGTAAAGATTTAGGATCAGATAGACCACAAGGAATCACTCAAGCTTGTGTTCTACCAAGGGCGATCCCAAACGATATTTTCTTTTGTACTAAAAAAACAAAAGAGAAACTCTTAAATGGTGAGTTCACTGAATTTATTGTTGGCTCAAGTTCACCTAGAAGAATAGCTCAGAGTAAATATTTAAAAGAATTTATTCCCGGCTTAAGCAAATCCGAAATTATTAATAAAAACTTAAGAGGAAATATTGATACAAGACTAAAAAAACTAATTGATGGTGAGCATGATGGAATAATTCTAGCAGCTGCAGGAATACAAAGAGTTACTTATCTTCAAGAAGGACAAAGGGCCTTAAAGGAACTTTCAAAAGATTTGGAGTTTTCTTTATTACCTCTTAGCTTCCACACTCCAGCAGCCAGCCAAGGTGCTCTTATCGTTGAATGTTTAGAACAAAATAAATCGGTTCTAAGAATACTTAAAGAACTCAATGATCCAATTACACACGATGAAATAATTTCTGAAAAAAAAATCTTTAATGAAAATGGAGGTAGTTGCTATTTACCTCTTGGAATTTATAGAAAAAACCATACTGTCATGATTTCTGGGAAAACTTTAGAGAAAGTTGAAAAAAGAGATAGTTTTTCATTAAACACTCATCTTAAAAAAATAAATGGGAAAATATTTGTCGGGTTAAAAAGAAAAATCTCAGATGATATTTTAAATGATCAATTAATTGAAAAAAACAAACTAAATCATCTTTCAGGTGATTCTGAAAATTCTTATCTAGCAAGTTCAAATTCTATAGAGCAATTCAAAAAGTATAATCATCAAGGTCTTATTTTTGGTGCGGGTGCACACTCCATGATGACTCTAGCTAGAGAGAACTATTGGTGTCATGGAATAGCTAATTTAGAGGGTGAAAAAAGTATCATTGCATTAAAAGATTCAACATCATTTAACTATTTTCATGACTTCAAAAAACCTTGGAAAAGCTTTACCCATCAGGACAGTAAATCATTATTTGATGAAGTTATATCTTCATATGAAAGAAAAATTCTTGAAACCGATGATAATTTTAAAAAATCATTAAAAGAGTGCAATATTTTCTATTGGACAAGCTATTTTCAATACGAAACTTACCTTAAAAACTACGATTTTCTTGAATCTAATGATATTGTTCATTGTACAGGATATGGAAAAACACATGAGGAATTCAAACAAAGAAATATTCCTCATCATCCAATCTCTAGCTACCGTGAGCTTTTAAATTATGAATAATACTGAACTATTTGAAGAGTCTAAAAAATATATTCCAGGGGGAGTTCATTCTCCAGTTAGAAGTTTTAAAGGATTAGACTTTACTCCAAGATTTATTAATAGATCTGATGGAGCTTATATATGGGATGAAGAAGGAAAAGATTATATTGATTTTTGCATGAGTTTTGGGCCACTTATTCTTGGTCACAAAAACCCTGAAGTTAAAGAAGCTATTTCAAAATCTATTGAAAACGGTTGGACTTATGGTGCCTGTGAAAAATATTCTCTTGAATTAGCAAAATTCATTATCGAAAGAATTCCTTTTATAGAACAAATTCGTTTTGTAAGTTCTGGAACCGAAGCAGTGATGACTGCTCTTAGACTTGCCAGAGGAGTTACTGGAAAATCTAAGATCATTAAATTTAATGGATGCTATCACGGTCATGTTGATTCCATGTTAATTAAATCTGGGTCAGGACTGGCCGGAACTGCAGAAGCTTCTTCCAAAGGAGTAACTCCAAATACATCTAAAGATACATTAATTGTTAATCTTGGTGATAAAGATGAATTAATCAAATGTTTCGAAGAAAACGATGATATTGCTGCATTAATTATGGAACCATTACCAGCAAATTATGGACTTCTTCAACAAGACAATGAATTCTTGAAGTTCGTAAAGAAAATATGTCATGACCACAATGCTCTTTTGATTTTTGATGAAGTCATCTCAGGTTTTAGAATTGCTTTTGGTGGAATGGCAGAAGTCACTGGAATTCATCCTGATATTGTAACTTATGGAAAAGTTATTGGAGGTGGCATGCCAGTTGGAGCAATTGCTGCAAAGAGAGAAATCATGGAGCACTTAGCTCCTATGGGTGGTGTGTATCAAGCGGGAACTTTGTCCGCTAATCCAGTTGCAATGAGCGCAGGCCTAGCAAATCTAAAAATTCTTGCAGAAAAAGATTTCTATACCAAGCTTTGTATTCAAACGAAAAAATATGTGAGAACACTAAGAGAATGGCTCGATAAAAATACTGGTCATAAAATTATTCATCGAGGGTCCTTGTTTTGGATCTTACCAGCTTCAGAAAATGTAAACTCTGTTGATAAAATCCCTAGCAATCTAAATCAAGAATTTAATAAACTAAATAATATATTTATTCCAAAAGGAATTTATCTTTCTCCTAATGCTTATGAAATTGGATTTATGAGTTTAGCTCATGATGATAATGTGCTAGAGGATCTACATAAAAGATTATGGACATAAGAAAGAATAGAAAATGGTTATTTATTTCCATTTTTACGTGGTTGTTCATTGTTTTATTGATGGGTGTTTGGTGGATTTATATTGCCCTCAGACTTGCAAATGCTCTTAACCCAGATCAAATCTCCACTCTTTTTAGCGGTAATGTCTATAATATGCTCAAATGGGAAGGTGGATTTTTCTTCGTTTTATTATGTCTTGCCAGCTTCACTGTCTTGTTTTTATTTTTAAGAGAACAAAGAAGTACTCATGGACTTCAAAAGTTTTTTGCTAGTCTTACGCATGAGTTAAAAACTCCAATTGCCAATATTAGACTACAATCTCAATTCTTATCAGATCTTTTAAAAGATAATAAAAATGAACAAATTGATAAAAGTCTGAACTTTTTAAATAACGGAAGCTTTGAATTAGAAGATCGCTTTGACAATATAATGCATTTATCCAAAATGGAGCTCGGTGGAGAATTAAATCTTGAAAGTATTAATCTCAAAAGATTTATTCAAAGTATTATAAAAGTATTACCAATTAAAGATATATCCTTTGAAATCAAAGAAAGTGAAAGTTCAGACATATTAGCAGATCGATACGCTTTAAAGATTATTATTAGAAATTTAATTGAAAACACTATTAAGCATTCTAAATCGAAACGAGTAGAAATAACCCTTTCAAAAAAAACAGGGTTTATAGATATGAAA
>JAHDHG010000072.1 GCA_020631435.1 Bacteriovoracaceae bacterium
CTTATAAAATCCTTGGTGGTAAAAAGCTTTATGAAAGAAAAGAAATCAAGGATATTATTGCTTACTATTCACTCATTTTTAATCAATATGACGAAGTTAGTCTAAGAAGAATTTTAAATGTTCCTACAAGAGGAATTGGAATAAAAACTTTAGAAAAATATTTAAACTTATCTAGTAAAAACAAGATGAGTTTGATGAAGGCTCTCAAGAATTTTTCTTCTGATGACTCCAAAGTCATTAAATTCCTTGAAATTATCAGAGAATTAAAAGAGAACTCCCAAAGACTCACGCTTAAAGATTTTATTCAAAGTATTATCGACAGAGTTGATTATGTTAATTATCTTCCTAAGCTATATGACTCTCCAAAACAAATTGAAGTAAGAAAGAATCTTCTTTATAGCCTTACAGAATCGGCTTCAAGATTTGAAGCTAAATATCAAGGAAGAAATTTACACCAAGATTTTCTAGAAAAAATTCTCCTTGCAGATAACCAGGGAGACGAAGAGGAAGAAAACAAAAATGAGGTCACTCTCATGACTCTTCATTCTTCTAAGGGATTAGAATTTGAGTATGTATTCATGGTAGGAAGTGAGGAAGAATTACTTCCACATAAAAGAACTATTATTAATAATGAAGATATTGAAGAAGAAAGAAGACTTTGTTACGTTGGAATTACCAGGGCAAAAAAACAGCTCTACCTAACCTATTGCAAAGAAAGAGTTATTTATAATAAAAAAACTCCAAGACACTTATCGAGGTTTCTACTTAATCTAGATAAATTTTATAATCATCAAGATAGAACCACTTTAAATCATTTATCTCAAGAAGAAGCAGAAGAATACAAATCAAACCTTTTTAAAGGTCTTTATGATCTTCTTGATTAACTTTTGCAAAAGTTAGCTTGAAAGCAAAATGCACTACATTTAAATAGATACAAATAATTGCTAAAGCAAACAATATAGGAGAAAGACTTCCTCCTAATACTATTTGAAAAAAGCAAGCAATAAAGAATAAAACTTGGAAAAAGTTTCGAACTAAGTCAAAAGAATTCATAAGTGTCCTATTTTCTTCTAGATGAGAAAAGTTGAGTAATGATAAGAATAAAAGGATGGTTCCTGATATCATCACGTCCATATTTAATTTTAACTTAGAAGTTCGTTTTAATCTCTAGATGGAAAAGAATTCCTAAGAGTTGGCCCTAAAGATAGTTTAAAAGCTTATTGATATATGTTACAAGGTGATTCTTATGAGACACATCCAGAGAATCAAGATCTTCCTTAAGCTCTTTTAAGTGTTTTTCTAGGCTCTTCGAAACTTTGTCAAAAACTAAAGAATCAAAAAATTTGTATTCTATATAAGTTTCAAGTTTTCCTAAATCTCTCAAAACTACTGATTCTGATTTTAAATATTTTTCATAAATAGCTTCATCAAAAGATTCTTTTAATCCTCCAAGAATATTTCCTGCTCCCATGACAATCATGTTTTTCTCTTCTTCAAAACCAAGAACATTCAATAATCCACCACCAAGTTTTAAAAAACCAGCTGTTCTAGCTGCAATAGTTACGACTCCTAATATCTTAGCAGCGGCAAGTCCTACTCCCCCAGTTAGAGCTATTGCTGCTCCACCAATAAGAGCGACACCAAACCATTTTTGAAGTAAGTTTTTAGGTGTATTTTCTTTGATATTAAACTTAAGCCTTTCAAAATATTTTGAAATATATTTAGAATTTGACCCATTAAAGCTTAATAACTTTTCTAAATATTTAACACCTTCTTTTTCTTTAAACTTTAAATCTTTAACTCTTAAGTCAGAATAGGTCTCAAATGTTAAAACTTCACAAAACATAATGAGGCATCGATGATTATTTTCAGAAACAGAATTTCTTACAATGTTAGTAACCTCGTCGAATGTATAATTTTTTTCCCCATGATTCGATTTATATTCAAAGAGATAATTATCTCTCCATTTTTCCTTATGAATCTTTAAGGCCGGATCTTTTTCAAGCTTTATATCATTTTCTATCAGTAAATTAATAATTGAATGAAACAACTTCGTTTCATCTCTATTAAATTTAAACAAATCCAAAACTTGATCTGAATCAAACTTAAATAATGACTTTCTCATTCTTTTTAAATCTGATGGTTTGAAAACTTCATAAATCCAAAAGACTAATCTAGGCAAAATGCCATAAAATAAAATACAAGCGACAAAAAACTGCCACCATTGCCCTAGGGCCTTGATCTGCTGAAGGCTTCTAATCTCTTCTAAGAAAAATTTTGAATTGACTCTAAAGTAATGAGAGTCTTCAATTAATTTTAATGACGGAACTGCTTCATTCCAGAAATATTTCCAGGGCAAAGATATCACATCTACTGCTTTTTTTATTTCATCAGAGTTAATATTGACTGAAGATGACCAACCAAAAACCACGTCTGAAAAAAATACTTTTATAATAATTGCTAGAATTCCACCTAAAGAAAAAAACACACCATTAATAAGAAATTCTTTTCTCACTAGCTCGTCAGTTAGAATTTCATCCATAACACCTAAGGACTTTAAAATTCTGAGAAAAATATTTTTTAAGAACTTAAAGATTGGATTTTTATTAAAAAATCCAAAAGTAAAAAAAAGAGCAAAAGTCCCTATCATTTGAAGTAAAACAAAAAAGAAAAAGAGATAAAAAACGTTAACGGGACTTCTTCCATTATAAAATAGAAGCATAGAACAATAACTTGCTCCTAAAAAGAAAAATACAAAGTTGATAACTTTAAATAATCCAAACAATCTGTTTTGATCATTAAAAACTTGAAAAAAATTTTTTATTCTTTTTAAAATTTTAATTGTAACCTTCTTTTATGAGAAAACTCTCTTTTATTATACTATTTCTTGCCTGTGCTCAAAATTCAAAAATTTATACAGTGAAAATTAATGCTAACTCAAAAGAAGAGAGATCTGTCATAGCTAATCATTTCCCGATTGATTTTGTCGAGAAAGACTCAGTTTATATCACAGCTCGAGAGTCTCAGATTTGTCAGGTTAAGAAAATATTTGAGGGGCAGTATAAAATTGTGAAAGGCCCAAAAGCAGATGCTTCTGGCACTAATTGTCCTTAAAGGAATCTTTATCTAGAAAATTCATCATAGACTTTCTGGTTTTCTCTAATGAAGCATCGTCTTTAACAAAGTTTTTATAATAATCTAAGTCGATAAAATTATGCATGCTATTTCTAATAGCACTCAGACTTGTTTTGGTAAAAAATTTTTTTAAACTCTCCGTGTTTATTTCCATTCCTAGACCTCCGTATCTAAAAATAATTAGTTGCGTTGTAATATTGTGCTTAAGGCCCTAGATCTCGTCAATTTTATGGATATTTAATCTTCTTACACTCTTAAACAAGTTTACTTGTTCTTTTTATTAAGAATTTGTGTAAAACTTTTTGTTTTTAACTGCAATTCCTCAAATTCATCTTTGTCATTACTTTTTATAGTAACTCCACCACCAGAACCATAAGAGAGTAAATTTGCTTCTGTATCAACCTCTGCAGATCTTATGTTAATACTCGCTGTCTTAATATTTCCGAAATCTAAGTAAGTTGATCCACAATAAAAACCTCTAGCTGAGTTTTCCACATCAGTAATAATTTTCATCACAGATTTCTTAGGTGCACCAGTAACACTACCACCTGGAAAAAGAGAAACTAAAATTTTATACAAAGTAACATTCTCAGAAACTCTGGTTTGAATTCTAGAATAAAGATGAAAAAGCCCTGGAACCTTTAAAATTTTCTTTTTAAATAATACTTTGCTTACTGTTCCCTCTATCTTTGAAAGATCATTTCTCAATAAATCAATGATCATATAAAGCTCACCTTGATTTTTCTCAGATTGCATCAACCAATTTTTATTTTTCTCAGAATGTGAAGAAACACTCCCTTTAATTGGTAGAGAATGAATCAAAAAAGTATTTTTCTTCTTATAAACTTGAAACAAACATTCGGGTGAATTGCTCAAGAAAATTCTATTTAAATTTGGAATATAAGAATGATGAGCATATGCACCAAGATTTTTTCTATTATTATAAAATTTATAAATTAACTCTTCAGGACTTAAGGACTTAGTTAAGTTAAATTTTTCTTGAGATGTGAAATTAACTTGATAACAATTCCCTTTCTTCAAATTACTCTGGATAGTGTCAAATCCTTTTCTATAATCATCAAAATTAATTTTTGAATGATCAGACTCAAGCACATCATCAATTAAACTCATTTTAAAATTAGAATATCTATATCTCTTATAAACTAATTGAATGACGAGAATTTGATCTTCAGGAATATCATTTAAGTTATTTAAAATATACCCAAATTCATAAAAGAAATGATAAACATGAGGATATTTTTTTTTCTTTTTAATTTTTTTCGTCTTTAGCTCACTAATAAATTTTTCAATTTTATAATCTTCTTTCTTATTAGTAATTAGATCAAGACGATAATTTTTATAATAGATATAAGCAATTTGTGGATCAAAACAAATAAGATTTTTTTTGAATTTTTTAAAATAAAAGGCCGAATGTAAGCTCTCTAAAATATTAATCATAGCAACTTAATGTGAAGGATGTTCATCTTGATGATGAAAATCGAGAGGAGCAAATTTAGTTTGTGAACCAATCCAAGCAAGTTTTACAGTTCCTCTTTCACCTGCTCTGTTTTTAGCAACTAAAATTTCTGCGATGCCTTTATCTTTCGTATCTGGATTGTACATTTCATCTCTGTATATAAGTAAAACGATATCAGCATCTTGCTCAATTGATCCGGATTCTCTTAAATCTGAAATAAGAGGTCTCTTATCTGGCCTTGCCTCAACCGCCCTATTTAACTGACTCATCGCTATAATTGGACACTCTAATTCTTTTGCAAGATTCTTTAACCCTCTGGAAATTTCAGAAATCTGTTGTTCTCTTGACTGAGTTTTATTATGTCCTTGCATTAACTGAAGGTAGTCAATAATAATTAGACCAAGTCCTTGTTCTAACTTAATTTTTCTACACTGACTTTTCATATCAAGGAGATTGATATCAGCAGAATCATTAATATAAAGTGGAACATTTCCAATGACATTTGTCGCTTGAGCAATATTTTTTAAATCCGTATCTAGAAAATTCTTAGTTCTAATTCTCTCTGAATCAACACAGGCTTCTGAAGCTAATAATCTTTTAGAGAGCTCTCCACCTAACATCTCTAAAGAGAAAATAACCGTTGGAAGACCAGTAGCCTTAACAGCGTTAAGGCCAATATTTAATCCAAGCGCAGTCTTACCAACCCCAGGTCTTGCTGCGAGAACTATTAATTGACCAGGTTGCATTCCTAATAATTTTTTATCAAGTCCAATAAACCCTGTCGGAAGTCCACTAATCTCACCAGCATTTCGATTTCCATTTTCAAGTTCTTTTAAATTTTCTTTTAAGAAAGTTTTAAGAGGTCTTAAGCCACCTGTTCTCGTCTCTGTAGTTAGTTGAAAAAAGCTAGACTCGACTTCAGAAACGAACTCAGAAACATTTCCTGTGAACTTCGTTCCTGTCTCTATAACTCTTGATGCGTTTCTGATGATTTCTCTTAGAATAGATTTATTTTTTACAGTTCTGGCATAATGATCAACATGTACTATTGTTGCTTGATCTTCAATCAAGCCAAGAACAAAGTTATTACCACCAATAACTTCTAATTTTCCATGATCACCTAGTTTTGAACAAACAGAAACATAATCAATTCCACTCGACTCTATATTTAAATCACTTATTGCCTTAAATATATGCTGATGCTTTGGATCGTAAAAATCCTGATCTTCTAAACCAACCTCAGAAATGAGGTCGTAACATTTTGAATCAATAAGAAGACACCCCAAGAGGGATTTCTCAGAGAGAATATCATGAGGCATCTCTTTAATCATTAATTACTCAGCAGCTTCTTCAGTATTTTCAGAATTTTCTTCTGTCGACTCTTCTTTTTTCTTTTCAACTTTTGGAGCTTTAGCTTTCATAGCTGCTTTTTTCTTCTCATCCTCAATCTGCTTAGCATCTTTTTCAACCTTTACGCTAAAAGTAGCTTCAACATCTTGAAAAAGTTTTGCTTTGATTTCGAAAGTTCCAAGTTGCTTAATTGGTGTTTCAATTAGAACTTGTCTTTTTTCTACTTCTATCCCATCAGTTGTAAGAATCGAAGCGACTTCAGAGGCAGTTACAGTACCAAATAATCTACCACTTCCACCTACTTTCTTCTCAATTGTTACAGTTTTACCATCAAGCTTTGCTTTGATCGCAGTTGCTACATTTTTCTCTTCAGACATCTTCTTAGATAAAGCTTTTTTCTGATCTTCTAATGCTTTTGTATTAGACTCATCAGCAACCATTGCTAGTCTTTTTGGAAATAAAAAATTCCTAGCAAAACCAGGACTAACGTTATGAATCTCTCCAACGTTTCCTAGGCTTTTCACCTTTTCTGTTAATATAACTTTCATTATAAACTCCTAATTATTTAAACTTTTTTTCTTTTAATTTTGTTTTTTTTTCTAAAATCAAACCATGTATCAAATAGCCCTAAAGAACATAAGAACATTGGTGAGAAAAATATCACAAGTATAAGTATCAAAGATCTAAAAATTCCTTGTAACCCAAACCTATCAAAATAAGTCATTAAAATTCCAAAACCTTGCATAAAGTAGAATATTCCCATCAAGAAAAGCCCCACTTCTCCAAAGTATTTATACTCAGGTCCTAATTTCTCTCCAAATAACAAGAGAGCTAAACCTATAGCTACTGGAAAAATAAAATAATCCGACATTTTAAAGTTTTTCAAGCTTTCTTCTGAATGCTTAATAAACTCTGGCTTAGAATAAAGATGATAAGATTTCAAAATAAAATAAAAAATCCCCCATAAGGAAAGAAAGACAAAACCAATATAAAACAATGGAAATCTTTTCTTAACTTCTGGAATACTTTTCTTGGTATCTTTAAAAAACTCATCAATTTTTAACTTCTGAATTTCGCTACTGCTTACATCTGAGCTGTTGGACTTTATTCTTTCATTAAATATCAATTCTGTTTTCTTTATAGAATCCTCGATATAAGAATCAACCGAAAAACCTTGGCTGATTGAATATCCAAAAAAACCAAAAGAAAGAAGAATGATACTAGATCCTAAAGATAGAATTGCTTTCATAGGCCTTATGCCTTTCATAATTACTTCTGAAACAAGAACAGAAATCATATATGAAATAAAAGCAACAATAAAAATTTCAAAGGACTTAAAGTAAAAACAAATTCCTAAAATTATTGATAAGCAGATAATACTTATTAAGTGATGTTTTTTTCTTCCAAAGCTAAGTGCAGATACTATTAACGGTACAGGAGAGAATACTGCTGTAATTTGTGCTAAACAAAACACAACAAACATCACCCCTAAGATAAATAGCTTTGCTAACTTTGGTTGATTTTCTTTCACCATCTAATCCTTATTGAACCTTATAAGATACTTTGTTTGATTGGTAAGAAATCATCCCCATCGTTCGAGCTCTCTTAATAGCAGTAGTTGCCATTCTTTGATATCTCGGTCTAAGACCTGTTGCTCTACCTGGAGAAATTTTTCCAAACTCATTTACTAACCACTTATAAGTAGAAGGATCTTTCCAATCAGGTTGAGTCTTATTCGCAGAGAACCAACAAGATCTAGTCTTTGAAGAAATTTTCTTCTCTTTTTCAGACTTAATTCTATCTTTGTCAGTTACTTCGTGATTAGGATTCTTGTAACTTTTCACGATCTGATCTTTTTTAGCTTCAGGCCCTAAAGATACTGTCATCCACTTAAGAACATCTTCTGATAGTTTCATTTTTCTATCAATTTCAGCGTTGAAAGTTCCATCAGCTGAAAACATCACATAGTAAAACTTACCCTTAGTTTCACCTTTTGATGTAGGCTGAGCGAAAGTTCTTAGTCCCCAATCATCGTTGACTAAAATTTCACCTTTATGTTCTGAGACTAAACTTGAAATAGCATCTTTAATTTTTGATGCAGAGTCATCAGTACAAGAAGGCTTTAAAACAAATGCTGTTTCATAAATCATGTGCACTCCTGGTCTGTTGGCTTATAACGCTTTTCGTTATAAGCGAGTTATTAAATGTGCACTTAACTTATAAGAAAAGAGATGAATAGTAAATTTAGCTTGAGAAATTTTACCCAGAAAGCTATAAGAAAAAAAAAATCATATAAAGAGGTAATCATGTATAAAATTCTATTTTTTCTAAGTTTCTCAATCTTTGCTCAAGATAAAATCGAACTAGCTTATCAACTTGAGCAATCGTATTACAGCATTGCGTTAAAGCTTGCTCAAAATTACGATCAGAATGGGCCATGTGGAGGACAAACAGGTGTTGAAGCGTACTCTGAAGATATTGTTAATGCTCTTTCTAAGGCCAAGTTTTATTTTGATTATAATGAACTTTGGAATTCAGCAACCAATAGAAAATTTAAAGTAGATACAGTTTTTTATAAAAATTTCAAAACTAATTTTAATTTCAAGAAAGGATTGGGAATAATCAACTTTGAAAACTCTAAAAAATTCTCCAATTCTTTAGCTGGAGTAATTTTTTATGGCCCTGCTCAAGGAGCTTACGGGAATACAACTTACATAGAGTTTATTAACTCAAATTTTTTGACCATAGCAACCTTAGATATTTCTGATATGACTAATTTTGAATTTAAGTGGATTAAAAAATCATATTCATATGAAATGTCTAAGATTGATATGAATAATTATGCACTGACATTTAAAAATGCTGATGAAGAAATTGAATACATGATCAAAAGAAAGTTCTATGAAGATGATTTTTATATCATTCCAAAAAGTTTAGAAAAAGATGGAAATCCGCATTTCGATGGATTTGTAATTTATGAAGATGAGTGTAGTGCTTAAAATATTTATTTTTATTTCATTTAATCTCTTTAGCTTTGATCTATCTAGTGAAATTTTCATTCCAGTCAAAGACTATGATCATCAATTCACTAAAGATCGAGCTGTCATTAAACCACTTTATTATCCTAAAGAAGGATATAACCCATTTAGAGAATTAAAATCATATATTGAAACTAATTTTGATAAATACACATCAGATATAGACAACCTAAAAGATTATAAAATCAATGAAAAGAAATTAGATGATAGAGGTGAAGCTCATATCACTTTAATTACACCTCCTGAAGGCAAGTCGTATTTCCGTGGGACAGACAGAATTGGTATTGATGAATATTATCCAATTGATAAAATCATTAAAGATTTTGAAAAGAGAATTTTAGCTTTTGATTTTGAAGTTGTATGCCTTGGAAGACAAGTTGAACCAGCCAAGAAACTTATAGTCTTCTATTTAGTTGTAAAGAACCCTGCTTTTAATAAACTCAGAAAGACTATTTTTAATATTGCTGAAGATAACAGAGGTACTCAATTACCAAAAATTCATCCACTTGATCCATATTATGCTCACATCACTATCGGTTATATCAGTGGTGATGTTTATAATGTATCTAAAGGAACTGATACCTGTATTGACTGGGATATCAACTGGATATGAGTTTTATTTTACCTGATTTAGAAACTTCAAGACTAATATTAAAAGTTCCTACTCTTAAAGATGCTCCATCTTTACAAAAACATGTTAATAATTGGGAAGTTGTTCAGGGATTTCTTGCAACATTTCCATGGCCTTATCCAGATGATGGAGCTCTATCTTTTATTCAAGATGTAGTCATTCCTAATCAAGGAAAAACAAGATGGTGCTGGGGAATTTTTCTTAAATCAAACCCAGAAGAGCTGATTGGAATAATCGAACTCACTGACTTTAAAGAGAAAAGCTGGAATAGAGGATTTTGGATCTCTCAAGAATTTTGGAATCAAGGATATATGAGTGAAGCAATTTTGCCAGTTAATCGATACGCCTTTGAAGTCTTAAAATTTGATAAGCTCGTTTTTGGAAGTGCAGTCAAAAACCCTGCAAGTTCAAAACTAAAAGAAAAAACAGGTGGAAAGTTTTTAAGAGTTCAAGCAGGGTCTCATCTTAACCCTGAGTGGAATGAAAGTGAGGTTTGGGAGCTTACGAAGGATGATTGGCTCAAGAACTTTAGCCAACTATAGTTGGATCTAATCTTGCCCTATAATTTAAATTTAAGCGATTTTAGACATCTCATTTATAATTAACTATAGCTCTTTGGGGATTAATGTTTGAGCTATGGGGTAAATATGAAATTTTTGATCTTTATTTTTCTAATATCTAATTCTTTATTTTCAGGGACATTTTGTAAGCTTATTGACTTAAAAAAGAATGAAGAAGTTCTTTCTGTTAATGCTGAAAATGCAAAACTTAAGTTAGTGAGAGATGATAGATTTAAAATGTATGTCAATATTGAAGATAGAGAGATTTTAAAGATTTCAATTAAAGAATATAAGAAGAAAAGATCAATTTTAAAGAAAGAGATCAATATTAAGAACCTAGAAATTTTGAAGTTAAAGACTAAACTTAGGGGTTTTGAGGTTAATTGTCAGAATTAATTTAACTTAAAGAATAGTCTTTTTCTAACTTCAGATACGACCTGCTCTGCATTTTTTCTAGCGTTTAGATTTATTGTTAATATCTTATTCTTATCTGGATCAATAATGACATCTGCATAATTTAGATTATTCGAGCCATTATGCCATAAAACTCTATTTCCATTTTTTAATCTTTTCCATACCCAACCTCCAAAGGTATAGCCAAAATGAGCTTCGTCATATGTTTTAAATAATTTTTCAAAAGAAGACTTAGACAAAAAGTCTGAATTCTTATTCACCCCTTTTAAAACTTCTTTTAAATACTTATGCCAATCTTTCGTATTGCAATGAACTCTTCCTGCTGGCGAATAAACTTTAGGATTATCAAAGTGATATGCTTTTAAGATTCCATCATAAAAAAAATGTCCCCAGATACTATTTAGAGAGTTGCCATCACTTGTTGGACCAAAACCACAGCTTTTCATTTCAAGAGGACCAAAGAGATACTTTTTCAATAAATCCTCATATGATTGGTTAGACACTTCTTCAAGTATATGGCCGACAATGATATAACCGATATTTGAATATTGATATTCTCCAACTTTAAAATTCTTAAACTTGGTTAATACTGTCATTATTTCTTTTCTCTGATCTCTTGAAGATATTGGATTATTGTCATACTTTTTATTCACAAGATCAGAAAAAGATTTTTTAAATCCCCCTCGGTGAGCAAGCAACATTTCAACAGTAACATTTCGATACTCATCATCATCGCTAAATATCTGAAGATGATCAGATATTTTGTCATTCCACTTAACAAAACCAAGATCAACTAATTTAGCTGTGAGAAATGCTGTCATCGATTTAGTACAAGATCCAAGATGCCATTGATCGATACTTTGCACAGGTTCAGAATAGTTTAATTTCCTAACTCCTTTAGACTGAGAAACTATATTTTCATTTTGAACACTATAATTTACAGAAAGAGCTGGGATATTATATTTAGCAATAATTGATTCTAAAAAGTCACCGTTTAAAGCTACTTGAGCATAAGAATGAAAATGGAATATAAAGACTATTAGTAATGCTCTCATCGCGAGTGCATACTACTATCAATTTTCCTACCTAGTGATTATTCTGAATAATTTATAGGCATGTCTAGAGATTGATCAATTACTTAATAGTTTTATTTTATTTTCATCGTCTTGAAAGATTTGTTTTGATGAATATCGTAAATCCTTTACACATTCAGAAGCATTTGCTCCTTTCTTACAGTGCTCCTCTCCACAAGTTGAAAGTCTTTTATAAACAAAACCTGGTAAGGCCTTTGATCTACAATAGACGTATCCTGAACAAATTCTTTGAACTTCTCCTGTCGTAGAACATGTTTTAGATGAAGAAACTAACTTTCGAGGAATCTCTTTATCCCACTTTGCATCCTGACAATCTAAATATTCTCTACTTGTAGGATAAGATGCTGATGAAATTGCAAAAGCATTATTTAAAGTAAAAATTAACATAAAATTCAGTAATATTCTCATAGTTTTCTCTATTTAAAACATAAGCTCTTATGAACTTTTTTATTTTTCAAGCAAAAGCTGTTTATTTTTTTCATTTCACTAATATCAATCTCAGAGATAAATATTCTTTTTTTCTTATCTATAAAATTTAAAGACTTGCGAGGAAGTAAAAACTCTTGGTTTCTTTTATCTTTGATTGAAACTAATTTAGAATCAGCATACCTAGCAGTAACTTTTCCTTTGACTAAAATTTTCTGATCAACTCCAGCAAAAACATTACTGCAAGCGACCACGAGAATAATTTTCAAGATCTTCACTATTAATTCCTTCTTCCTCTATTTCACTTATACTCTCAACTTGATAAGCCTGATTATCAACACATGCTTGTGCACTAATGTCTCGACAATCACTCTCAGAACAAGCTGCTTGAGTATCATATGACTTTGATTTATCTTTATTCCAACATCTTACTAAACCTGTACAAATGGCTTCTACTTTCTTCGTGTTACACCAACTTTTTGAATAGACAATCCTTCGTGGAGTTTCTTTGACCCACTCAGCATGATGACAAGCTTCAAATGGGCCCTCGGTAATATCAACTGATCCACCTGGATCATGTTCTGGAGGCCTTACTTCTTCTTTTTT
>JAHDHG010000073.1 GCA_020631435.1 Bacteriovoracaceae bacterium
AAAGGAAAAATACCTAATTATGTTTATGTTTTAAAAAATAATCAGACTGAAAAAAAATCAATTGATAAAAAACTTTGTTATAATTTTAACTTAGAAGGTTTTCTTAGTAGCATAGATTCCCTTTCCAATAGTATTGATCTGATTAATGATTTCTTGGAAATTCATTTCGATCATGTTCCGCATTTTTATGTGAATTCAAAAGAAGGTACTAATTTTCATTTTACCCAGAATATTGTTTCAGGGGGGAAGTTAATTCAATCTCAAGACGACTCAACGAGATTCACTCATCCTTCTTATCTAAAAAAGGTTTTGAAGAACTGCGTACCTTTAGGTGATATTATTCAGCTTAGATCATTACAGATCTCTAAGGGGAATAAAAGTCAACTGCTTTTGGAAGATTTAGATTTAACACAGATTGGGAAAGACAGCTTGATTATGCTTGTTAAAAAAACTTGTGAAGAAAAGGGTGTTATAGAGATTTTAAAATCATCTACATTAATCTCTAAGCTTGATGAATTTGGCTTAACAGGTTGTTATGTCTATCAACTAATTCCTAAGGTTGTATATTTAAATCTTAATTTTTTGAGAGAGTATCTTGATAGTGAGATTGGTCTTCAAATGGCTCAGGTCGCTTCATATGGGAGTTATCACCAGGTTAGGTCGAAGGTTCTTAATTTATTTGTTCCTAATTGCTTGAAAAGGAATGGAAACTATACTGATGAATTTAAGAGTTTGTTCGATTTTATGATCGATCCCAACCTTTCTTCCGAAAGTTATATGCCTTCATTTAATCAAGTAGAATCTTTTTTTAATATTTACAAAGAAAGTGATTATTCATATGAGTTATTGTCTTATCTCACTATTTTCAAGACCTCAGTTCATAATTTTATATTAAAGAATAAAATATTCGAGAAAGATATTAGTAAAGTTGATTTTTCTTCGATGAGTTTTAGAAAAGATTTACTTTCATTTGAAATGAGTAAGATTTATCCTCAAAACAATGATATTTTTATTAAATTTATAGGTGATTCTCTTGATTCTATTAATTGTGATTTAGCCAAAATAGAGATAGGAGAGAGGGAAGGGCAAAAATATATCTCACTTTTAAGCCAAGATTCACAAGGAATTAATATTTTTTGCGGTGATGGACTTGTGTATTTCATTAAGTTTTTATGTGGGCATATGATTGGATACAAGATTTCTGATATTCTCAAGTCATTGAAGGTTCCAAGGAACGATGAAATATCTTTAATGGTTGAGCAATACTTTTCAAGGCAAGACTCTATATTGTTACTAAAAGAAAAATTAAATCATTTATCAAATGAGATCATCAGGCATATAGTCCTCGAAAGCTGATGAACGATATCACTGAATTTCAAAAAAAAATCTATGAAAATTTAAAAAAAAGAGCTTTCTCTTTTGAAGGTGTTGTAAGTGAAGAACTTTTGGAGTTTAGAGAAAATTTAAATTTTTTCTCTAGAAGAAAGTTTAATGGAATAGATGAGAGTAGTTTTCTAAGTTTAGTAGATAAGTCACAACTCATTTTTCTTGGGGACTTTCATACTTTTGATCAAAGTATTAAAAATCTTGTTAGGTTAATGAATCGTATAGAGTCAGGAGATATTGCAATAGCACTGGAAATGATTGAATCCAAACATCAAGAGATTTTAGATTCATATTTAGCAAATCATATTACAGAATTAGAATTTCTTGAAGCTATTAATTATTCAGAATCTTGGAGGTTTCCATGGAATCACTACAAATTAATATTTGATTCAGCAAAAAATAATAATATAGAGATACTTGCCCTAAACTCTTCTGGAAGCTTAGATGCTAGAGAGGAATTTGCTGCAGATAAAATTAATCAATGGAAGTCGTCAAATCGATCAAAGAAGCTTTTAGTTCTTTTTGGGGAGCTCCATTTAGCTCCTAATAAATTACCTCAAAAAGTAATTAGTAAAAAACTTTTTGATTCTCATTTAATTATTCATCAAAACCTAGATGAGGTTTATTGGAACAAGAAAACAAATGAAGAGTATTTACGATTTAATGATAATGAAGTCTGTTTAGTCAGTTCACCTCCATGGATGAAATATGAAAGTATGATCTATTGGTTTGAAGGCTTAATGGATGATTGTGAGTTTGAATTACATGAATATATAATTTCGAGTGGTGTGAAAATTTTTTCTGAAAACCAAGCAGATCAGTTTAAGGAAGTCTCAATAAAACTATCAGAATTGTTGAATACAGATTATATTGAAAATGAAGTGAATCTTTATGATCATAGCGCTCTTGATTTCTTAAAAGATAAACTTGAGAAAAGTCAGTTCTATTCTTATTACTTGAATTGTTTTTTAAACAATGAATCCTTTGTATCTCTTGATAGCAATGATATATACTGTGCTAATTATTCCTACAATGAATTAATAAAGCTATCTGGTTTCAATTTATGCTTTGAAAAAATCACAGGATCTTCAGGATTTACTCCTGATCCCCCAAGTTTAAATTTAATCTATGTCTTTTCTCATATCTATTCTTATATTTGCTGTAAATTATTAAACCCTTATATAAAATGTGACTTGTATCAAGACTTGGTTAACAAGTTTAATAAAGAAAAAATAGATAGGGCCTTAAGTGAAAAAGACTTTTCTGATTTTTCATTTTTAGATGAAAATTTCTTATTGAAAAAAATTGCTTATATGATAGCAGATATATACATCTCTCAAGAGAAAATTGGAAATATCGATGATATTTTTGTTTTTGAAGATAATTTCTTTAAAAAACTAAATGAGCTAAAAATAAAAAAATACGTTAATGAAATAGTTGATACTAAGAATATATCTACTACCAAAAAGAGAGTCTTTTGATGAAATGTGTTCTACAGCGAGTATTAAAAGCAAAATGCATTGTTGATGGAGATGAAATTTCTTCGATTTCTAAAGGATATGTCTTATTTACTTGTTTTGAGAAAGGTGATGGTAATAAACAGATAGAGAAGGCCGTTCATAAAATTCTAAATCTCCGAATCTTTGATGATGAAGATGGAAAGATGAATTTAAACCTAATAGATGTAAAAGGAGAGATATTGCATATTTCACAATTTACTCTTTCATGGAATGGAAAAAAAGGACATAGACCTAGTTTTGAGAAATCTATGCCAGCACAAGAAGCGAATTTAAAATTTGAAATTATGACTAGAGAGTTTCAAAAATCTGCAACTTGCAAAAAAGGGGTGTTTGGTGCTGATATGAAAATTGTTCTTGAGAATGATGGGCCAGTTACTTTTCATCTGGAATTTTAATGAGTATTAAAATATTAGGAGGAGTTGCCAAGGGATTTAAACTTGAAACTCCTAAAAACTTTATTGCAAAGCCGACTTTAAGTTTATTAAAAAGAAAAATTTTTGATCGGATTCAATCTTGGGAAGGTGTGCATTTTTTAGATCTCTATGCCGGTTCTGGCTCTGTTGGATTCGAAGCTTTATCTAGAGGTGCAGAAAAAGTTACTTTCTTTGAAATTGATAACAAATGTATTCAATTTTTAAAAAAAAATAAAAACATTCTTTGTGAGAAGTATGATTTAGACGAAAAAAAAATTGAGATTGTGACTCATTCTTTTCAGGAAAAATATTTAGATCCTCTTAAAAACCAAGCATTCTATATTGATCCACCATTTACTGAACAAAATCTTTATATAAAATCTATGGAAATTCTTAAAAATTCTAAGGGGAGTTTGTTTATTGAAGGTGATTCCACTAAAACGATTGATAGCGTTCAATTCTTATATCAGTTTAAATTCCTAAATGATGGTTTAATTAAAATATACAAAAAAGGTAGTCATTTTATCATTTACTCAGTTCTTGAGTGAATCAGTAGGTCTTCGTTTTCAGTATCTCTACTATTGTTTAATATATAACAAAGATCTCAAGGAGGAGTTTTTTGAGCAAGACCTTTGTTCTCGATACAAACGTATTATTATTTGATCCAAATTCTATCTTAAAATTTTCAGACAATGATGTTCATATACCTTTAATTGTCGTTGAAGAATTAGATAGGTTTAAAAAAGACCAGAGTGAAAATGGTCGAAATGCAAGATTATTTTCAAGAATAGTGGATAAGCTAAGAGAAAAAGGATCTTTAGGTGAAGGTGTTCCACTCGATGGAGGAGGAAAGCTTTTTATTTCTGTTACCGATGATAAAGAAATCAAAAGTAATGTTGGAATAGACCTTTCTATCAATGATAATTTAATTTTAAAACATGCTCTTTCACTTAAGAATACTGGAAAAGACGTTACCCTAATTTCAAAAGATATTAATCTCAGATTAAAGTCTGATGCTTGTGGTGTAAAAAGTGAAGATTATGAATCAACAAACGTCACTTTTGATGAGCTTTATAAGGGCCAAAGAGTTGTTAATGTAGATCAGGCAAATTTGGATGAGTTTAATGAAAATAGATTTTATGCTATTCAAGATAATGCTGGAGAAGAGGCCCTTTATCCTAATGAATATATTTATTTAACAAATAAAGATAATGAACACCAAAGAAAATTAGGAAGGTATTGTAAAAAGAAAGGTGGAATAGTTCCACTTATTAACAAACGTGATGGTATTTGGGGAATTTTTCCTAAGAATCAAGAGCAACAATTTGCAATGGATGCTCTTTTAAATGACGAGGTTAATCTGGTAAGCCTTGTTGGTAAAGCAGGAACAGGGAAGACTCTTTTAGCTATTGCTGCAGGACTGGAAGCTACTATTAATCAACAGACCTATACAAGGGTATTAGTCTCAAGACCTATTATTCCTATGGGTAGAGATTTAGGCTTTTTACCTGGAGATATCAATGAAAAACTTGGTCCTTGGATGCAGCCAATTTTTGATAATATAGATTTTCTTTTTGGGAACAAAAGAGGCGAGAGAGACTCTGTTTCTTGGGAAGAATTAATCAATCAAGGCCTTTTACATGTTGAGCCTTTGACATATATCAGAGGTAGATCGCTTCCAGGGCAGTATATGATTGTAGATGAAGCACAAAATCTTTCGCCTCATGAGATAAAAACAATTATTACTAGAGCTGGTGAGGGAACTAAAATAGTTTTAACTGGAGATTGTGAGCAAATTGATTCACCTTACTTAGATTCGATAAATAATGGTCTATCTCATTGTATTGAAAGATTAAAAGATGAAGAGATAGTTTCTCATGCTTTTATGAAGTCTGGAGAGAGGTCTTTATTATCAGAAATCGCAAGTTTGAAATTATAAAATTTTTCTAAATGTTAGATTAATTCTGGCTCCAGCATTTTTAACTTTGTCTATGCCATGTTTGAAATTATGTTGAAAAGCTCCTGACATTATTAACAAGGATGAATCTTCTAAATTTATAAAGTCTGAGATTACTTCATTTCTATACTTAAACTTTCTGGTTGCTCCGAAGCTTGCAGAAGCAATAATTGGATTTTTTCCAAGTTCTGGTTCATTATCTGAATGCATACCCATTGAATCATTTCCATTTCGATATAGATTACAGAGACAAGAATTAAATTTTTCTTTTGTGAATAGTTCGATTCTTTCCTTAACCTCTAATACCAAAGGGTTCCATTTAGATGCCTCATATTTTTTTTTTGAATATATATAGCAAATATTTTTATCTCCCATAAAGGAAAGCAATCTTGGTTGAAGATATGTTTTGCCAAATAAAGAGATGGTTTCTTCCTTCCATTTGATTGATTGATACAAGAGTTCAAAATATTTCTTGCTAAAAAATTGATGGTGTAATTCTAGTTTACCACTAATATCGTTAAGAATTGTTTCTTTCTTGAATATATTGTTCTGCATTTTTTTCGATTTTACCTAAAGAGATTTTAAGGTCTTTTAAAAGTTGATCATCCGAAAAAGGTGACTCTTCATTGTTTATAATAATATTAATAATCGATTGGATTCTTAAAAGATCATTTTGTATATCATGCTTTATTTTTTTTAGCATATTGATAATATGATCAAGTTTTTTATAATTGTAAATAAGATGTTTTATTATCAAGTCAATATTAAAGTTGATATAGATATTAAAGAAAGTTATAGAAGCTGGTTAATTGAGCATATTGATGAAATGTGTAAATTACCTTGCATATTAGGTTATTCCCTTGATGAAGAAGACGCATTCCTCGTAACTTATCATTTAGAGTCTGAAAAAGAATTTCAAAGATACCTTAATGAGTATGCAAAAAGTATGAGAACTCAAGTTCCAGATGAGTTTATTGGGAAATTTAAAATAACACGATCAACTTATTCATCTTAGATTAAAGTTTTTTCAATTAAAGCTCTTAAGCTAATTCCATCAATATAATTTCCAAAATAAGCTTTATTTTCAAAATCGAGTTTTAATAATTCTAAATGTCTTTGTTTACCATAAATTGGCAGACCATCGATCCAAGGATGAGTATGAAGATCTAGGATATTAATTTTTTGATTAAAGAGTTTGAGAAAAAGATCTTTTATATCAGATATTTCTATTTTCGCTTTACTCATTATTGTGTAAGAAGGTGAAGATTTACGATTAAATATCTGGTGATTACATAAAATTCCTAAGATAGGAGAATTTTTATCAAAAAGTACTCCAAAACTTTCTAATAATTTATCAATCGGCTCTTGAAGAAAAATTGTAGTTGAGAAAATACTTGTATTGCCTTTTTGAAATAGATATCTCGAATCTATACAAATAAGAGAGTTTTTTGGAAACTCAGTGATTTTAGAATTGAGTTTTACGTTTTCTTTGATTTTTTCATAAATTGCTAGTGGTAGTTCATTCATTCCATTTGCAAAGCTAATACTTTTATGTCCAGAGATCTTAGATTTTAAATGCTTAAAGTAAGAAAGGTAGCTAGCTCCAAAGTTGAAATCAGTAGAAAAAATATCCTTAAATAAAAGTTGGTCTGAGCTAATTGAATATATCCCATGAAGAGCGGGAGTAAATATTTCAGAAGTGTATTCTTCCCCAAAACAATCTTTCCAAAAATCGAAAACAGATAATTCAGAAATATCCGTGGGTGTTTTCTTAAAAAAATTGGGACTTATTTTTAAGAGCTCAATAATATTTAAAAAGGGAAAAGTTTTGAGAGAGTTCTTTCTATAGATGAATCTTTTCAACTTCTTTTTAGTTGGGATTGGATTCAAATTTAATTCTTTGAAAAATTTTTCTAATTTAGAAGTCATGAGAATTGAATTGGCTGAATGCTCAACGAGGCCATATTGACTCCAAGTTGACTGGAGTTTTCCACCAATTCTTGAGTCCATTTCATGAACTTCAAAATTTAGACCTTTTTTTTGAAAATAATATCCAGCTAATAACCCAGATATTCCACCACCAATAATGTGGATTTTTTGATCTAAATTAAGCTCTCCTATCCAAAAAGGTCTAACATTCATAGTCAAAGTATATCAAATCAATTTTGAAAGGCATCCAGTAAATAAAAAAAATGAATGCAAATTGACTACTTATCACTAGAAATTAGAATTACTACCCAGCAAGGAGAAATTATGAAAATTATACTACTACTTTTATCAATGAACCTTTTCACATCAGAATTAAGTAACCCAATAGTTGAGTTACTTTTTTTAAGATATGACACTGATAAAAATAAAATTATTAATTATAGAGAGCATAGCAATATTTATGCAGATCATGAAAAAACAATTTTTAAGTGTATGATGGGTACTGTCAGTAAAACTAAGTATTTTGTGTACAAGCCATTTATGAAGAAATTCTATCTTAATTTAATGGAGACTGGAGATTCATCAATTGGACTTGATTTACCAAGAGTAATCGTTAAATCATACAAAAATATCGAAACTGATAAGGAGTCTATGAAGATAGCTCTTAAAGATTTAAACAAATGCTTTTCTGAATAATTTCATGGGGTGATTTCACCCCATCACCTAATATTATGACTTAGGATAATAAATTTTTTAATTCACCACTTTGATATAACTCATTCATGATATCGTTACCACCAAGTAACTTACCATTATGATAAACTTGAGGAAATGTAGGCCAATTTGAAAAATCTTTAATAGATTGCCTTAATTCTGGATCTCTTAAAATATCGTATGTTTTAAATTCAGCATTTAACTGAGTTAACATTCCTACTGTATTAGCTGAAAAGCCACATTGAGGAAAAAAAGAATTACCTTTCATGAAAACAACTAAAGGGTGTGAAGAAATTATTTTCTCTATTCTTTTAATAGTATCAGTCTCATCAAAACCAGATGGAATTTCATTTGAAACTTTATCTACATGATCTTGGTTGAGGCTGGGATTTGCTATTTTAAATGGATTCTCACTCATTATGATTCCTTATGCTAATTTAGTTTTTATTTTAACAGCGTGTAATTGATCTTTGAATTCTTCTTTGAGGAGATCCATCACCAATTGATGTTGCTCTAAAAGACCAAGGCCCTCAAATTTCTTAGAAGTAACGACTATCTCTAGATGATCATCACTTGCTCCTCTCATGGGACCGACATATACATCGTCTCCAGGAAAACCTATCTTTAGAATTTCATGTATTTTTTCAGTAATCATAATTATCTAGTTACCACAAAAAAACTTGTTATATAAGTAGCTAATCTTAAGAGATAAGTGATTTTTCCTATTAGAGCATGTTTAGATCTTATTCTAGAATCACCTTTTAAAAGCTTTCTACCTGTATGAAGCATCACAAAATAAAAAAGTACTGTTGTCAGCGCTAATGCTACATGAACATTTAAAATTGTAGAGTTTTCTACAGCTTTTGACGCCTTCGCTATGGCACTTCGCGTAAACTCAATTTGAAGAACAAGTATGATATCCCAAACAATAGCAGTGAGCATGATTGGTACATGCAATTTTCTATTCTTTCTCTTAATAATTCCCAAAGACATTAATAATACAATTAGAGTAGATTGAATTTGAAAAACGGTTTGAGACATGAAAAACATCATAAAGAACTATCCTAAATCTGTCAGTTTAAATATGATTAGACATTCATGGCTTTAGGTAAATGGGGATTATTAGATATTGAAACGACAGGTATTCAGCCTGGAGTTGATGATATTATAGATTTAGGCTTTTTAAGATTTGAAGGAAATAAGCTTATCGAAAAGTACTCAAGTCTAGTTAAAACAGATCTTCAGATCTCTCCTTTTATTCATCATTTAACTGGAATCAATCAAGATATGGTGAATAATGCTCCTAAGTGGGAAAAAGTAGAAGAAGAGTTAGCTAGACTTGATGAGCACCTGTTACTCGCTCACAATGCTTCTTTCGAAAACTCATTTCTTAAAAATTCTTTGTTAGATCTTGAAGTTAATCCCGTGAAGTCGTCGATGAATAGTTTCTTTGAAGATAGTATTTTTTATCTAATATTACTTCATCCCGGAAGGACTAGTTTTAATTTAGAATCATTTATCTTAGATTACCAAATTTCAGATAAAGAAATTCATAGAGGATATGAGGATTCATTAGATTTATTAAAAGTATTATTAGCAGCTACTTTATCTGTAAAAAGAAATCCATTTTTATTTAAGATCATTGGAAATAGTATTAAGAACTTTAGTAATTATTGGTTTAAAAAGTTCTTTTCACTTGATGAATCTGATTTATTTGAAATCGCCTCAGAGATTGATTTTGATCTAGAGTCTCACCTTAGAAAAACTGAAACGACAAGCATTGAGATAAAAGCAATAGATTCTAAATTTTCTTCTGATGGAATTAAAAATTTCTTTAGATCTGTTGAGGATATTGAGGAGACTTTGCCTGGTTATCAACATCGTGAACAACAAGAGCAGATGGCCTTAAAAGTAGGACAATCATTTTCCAATGGTATTCACTCATTAGTACAAGCTCCAACTGGAACTGGGAAAACTCTTGGTTATTTAGTGCCCTCCTTAATGTTCGCTAATTCAAAGAAAAGGCAAGTTTTAGTTTCAACTGGAACAAAATTACTTCAAGATCAACTTTTTAGAAAAGACCTTGCAGTTGCGCAGAAAATTCTTGGTTTAGACGAACTAAAAATTACTAAACTCGTAGGAACTCAAAATCATTATTGTCGGGCCAAGTTTGAGCATGCAAAGTCTAATCAAACTGATCTTTTAAAAGGATCAAACTTTGAAGAGAGATTTATTGAATCATACTTTCAAATTCTTTTTGAGGTGAATTCAAAGTCAAGTTATGAAGAAATGATCACTCAAGAAAATAGACCTCATGTACTTTTTAGAATGATGCCTGAATTTAAAGATTATACTTCTGAAATCTCCCTTGATTCTAGAACATGTATAGGATCAAGCTGTCCTTATATAAAAGATTGTTCATATTTTGTTGGATTAGATGAAGCAAAAAAATCTAATCTAATCATTGGGAATCACTCTTTAAGTTTTCAATGGCCTTCAGCTTTAGAAAGACCAGAATATATAATTTTTGATGAAGCTCATAAAATTGAGGAAACTGCAACAGATGCTTACTCTATCGTTTTTGATTTAAACAAAGTCGGCAGGTTTTTTAGATTAAAAGATGGCATCAATTCTAATATAGGTGCTATGTTTTATTTGATGGATTATTTCGATCTAGATGTTAACACTAATGAGCTAAGAGATAAGTTTAACAAAACTTTTGAAGAAATAAGAAATCATTTAGCTGGAATAGCAATTATTATTGAAAAAATTGTTAGAAATATGACTCGTTTTACTGAAGAGTATTGGAATGAAGTTGGATTTAGAAAAGATGGAAACTCTTTAGAGGTTTCACTTTATAATGAGCTAAATAATGTTGGAAATCAATTAGAGTACTTAGAGAAAACTTTAAATCCTTACTTTAAAATCTTTGAAGAGAAAAACTTTACTGAAACACATACTATCACCGCCTGGTCATATGTCAGATCTCTAATGACAGTGTTAGAAGAGATGACTGGTAGTCTTCGAACTTTCTTAAATGATGATGAAGAATATTGTAGGAGTATTTTTTATCATGAAGAAATAGGTATTGAGTTAAAGTCTATTCCAATTAATATTGGAAGAGTTGTTCATGAAAAGATATTACAAAACTCTGATAGTGTTGTTTTTACTTCAGCAACTCTTGGGTCAATGGATGGTACAAAAGGTCATCTCAATGCTGAATGGCAAACAGGTTATCTCTTTAGTGAAACAGCTAAAAGATTCAAGACTGGTTTATATCTAGATCCTGTTTTTGATTATGAAAATAATGCAAAAGTTTTTTTATCATCTGATTTACCACCAATCTATCACGATGAATACGTTCAAAATATTTTAGAAAAATTAATTCCTGTTTTAAAGTCACTGAAAGGTAGGAGTTTGCTTTTATTTTCTTCTTACAAAAGGTTTGAAGCTGCAAGAGAAATTCTTCTGATGAAGTTAGCCGGTAAATTAGAAATTTTCTTTCAAGGAAAGAATAAAAATATCATAGAAGAGTTTAAAAAATCAAAGCATGCTGTTTTGGTAGGTTTAGAGAGTTTTGGAGAAGGTATAGATATTCCAGGTGAAAGTTTAAGTTTTGTTTATATTGATAAAATCCCAGATCAAAGAAGAAGTCTTGTCACTGATAGTAGAAAAGAATTTTTTGATAGAAATATTGGGAATTCTTTCAGTGAATACTTCATGGCTACCAGAGCCAGAAAACTTACCCAAAAACTTGGAAGACTTATTAGAAGATCTGAAGATAAAGGAATTATATTAATTACTGATCCAAGAGTAGATAAATGGAAAACTAGAACGATAAATCAATTCTTTGAATATCTCAATCCATATAAAATTGAGAAAATGAAATTTGAAGAAGCTACTAAAGAGTTGCTAGAATATTCAGAGAATTTATAACAGGATGAAATTATGGGAAGAAAGTCTGCAAAAATTGCAAATAAAAAAGGTGCTGCCGATAGACAAAAAAGTTTAATCTACACCAAAGCATTAAGTGATGTTGCTAAAGCAGTGAAATCTGGTGGAGCCGAAGTAGAGTCAAACTTTTTGCTCAAAATTGCACTTGATAGATGTAAAAAATTTAATGTTCCCAAAGATAATATTGATAGGGCCATCAAGAAAGGAATGGGAGGAGATGGTGAAGGTTATCAGGATATCAATTATGAAGGCTATGGTCCTAATGGTGTAGCTGTTTTTATTGAAGCTTCAACAAATAATGTAACGAGAACAGTTGCAAATGTACGAATGTATTTCAAGAAGTATGGTGGTTCTCTTGGAACGACTGGATCTTTAGAATTTATCTTCAATAGAAAGTGTGTTTTTACTGTTCCTTTGGATAAATCTGATGAAGAAACTCTTACTTTAGAAATGATTGATGCTGGAGCTGAAGATATAAATGTAGGAGAAGAGTTTTTTGAAATATATGGCCCTATGGAATCTTTTGGAGCTATCCAAAAGAAACTTCAAGAAATGGAAGT
>JAHDHG010000074.1:0-4293 GCA_020631435.1 Bacteriovoracaceae bacterium
GCTTCAACAGCAAAGCTTCATTGAGCGCATTCACATTTTGATAATCAGCTGTGAACTCAGAGATCATTGTTTCTACTCTTTTGTAATCTAAAATATCGTTTAAAACTTTTAGAGTTTTCGAAACTTGTTTCTCACAAGCTGCAATTTCTTTTTCATTTGAAGTTGTATTTTGAGCAGTTGAAGTTTGAGTCGTAGAAGTTGGTGCAGTCATTGAAATAATTTGATTTAAATACTCAGCTCTTAAACTAGCATCGGTTGTACTATTAATTGGATGATCTTCTAGGTTAACAACAGTACAAGCTTCATCATTTAACTTAACAGATTTAAAAACAACATTTCCTCTATGATGAACTACAGTTACTTCAGAAATTGTTCCATTGTTAGCAGTAGCGTAAGCCATAACAGCTTCTTCAAAGTTTGAGATTGCTTGAGGGTAAACTTTTTTAGAAATTTCAGAATCAATTGCTTTTTTTACATTTTCTTTAGCAGTTGCCTCAATAACTTCTCCAGCTTGAGGAGTGTTATTTTTCTTATTCTCTTCGTTAATTTTAGCGATCTCAGCATTTAACATTTCTTGGTATTTTTCTTTTGAGAAGCTATTTCTTAATTCTGTTTGAGCATTCTCTAAAGACTCAGAAAAATCAGCTTTAGCAATCGAGCAGAACTCTTCACCAAATACTTGTGCATTCGGAGTTCCTGAAAGGATGTCTGCGATGTAAATTTCTTTCAACTTCGTATCAGCAGTTGTATTAACAGGGTGATTTGTTAGATCAATTTCAGTATTAGATCCATCATTTAGTCTAACAGATGTAAAAACAACCTTTCCATCATTGTTTTCAACATTTATAGAAGAAACCTTGTTTCCAAGATCTTTAGCAGTTGTATTTAAAGTATTCTGATATTCTTCTATAACTTGATTTGTTGCTTGAGTTCTAACTTCAGCATCAATCATAGCCTCTACATTTGCTTTTGCAGTTGCTTCAACAACTTCACCTGCTTGAGGAGTGTTGTTTTTCTCATTTTCAGCAGTAATTTTTGCAACTTCAGAGTTTAACATTTCCTGATATTTTTCTTTAGGAAAATTTGCTTTTAAATCACCCATTGTGTTTGCAATGTCTGCATAAATTTCAGTATCAGCTAAAGTTGATAAAGCTTCCTGAACTTTTGGTGAAGTAGTGTCTGAATTTACAGATAATGTTTTGTTGCTAGTTCCATTCGGTGTACCAGTTAATCTGGCATTACAAGAATAAAGACCTACGCAAACTAAGATTGCTAATAGACTTCTCATTTATGTCTCCTTTTATGAGTAGTAAAATTGAGTGCATTATAAATAAAATTACGCGAGGCACAATCCTAAATGTAAGATTTACACAGGGCGTAATAGGTTTAAATCAGGACAAAAGAAGGTGAATTTTATTTATACTGGAAGAATTTAACCTAAATCATAGATTTTCTAGATTTTACATAGAATTAAAGAATGAATTTTGAAAATTTTTGTAAAGTATTATTTAAGTCATTTTTAGCATCGTGTCTATTTTGTCTCAATTCTTACACTTGTGATATTGATGGAAACTCTGGTTTCCTTCCGGAAAACGATGATTGGATCCCTGTTTCTGACATCAATAAGGCAGGAGGAGGGTCAGTTTCTAAAAGAGATTTTAACACTCTCATTGATGAAATCGCAGATATTTATAGATCAACCATTGAAGGAAAAGGTAAGACTTTTGTCGTAAAGAAGAATTGGACTGATGGAACAGTAAACGCATATGCAAAACAAGAAGAAGATGTTTGGACAGTTGCAATGTTCGGTGGGTTAGCTAGGCATGAAGGGATCACTGAAGACGCAATGGCTTTAGTAATGTGCCATGAATTAGGTCATCACCTTGCTGGAGCTCCTATTTACTTTGATAGATTCGGAGAAGCTCATTGGGCGTCAAGTGAAGGACAATCTGATTATTGGGCCGGGAGCAAATGCTTTAGAAAGTGGGCAGAAGATCAAAATAACAGAAGAATAGTAAGAAAACTTAAAGCTCCTGAATTAGTAGTTAATGCATGTGAAAAGGCTCATAAAGAAGAAAATGATCAAAGAATTTGTATAAGAGTTGCTATGGCAGGAAAATCTTTAGCAAATCTTTTTGCTAAATATCAGACAACTGGGAAAGTCATTGCATTTGATACTCCAAGTGCACACGTTGTTGATAAAACAGATCCAACACATCCAAAAGGGCAGTGTAGGCTTGATACATATTATAATAGTGGACTCTGTGATATTCATCATACTATTGATACTAGTTTTAGTGATCAAGAGCAGGGGACATGCAACAGAAGAGATGGATATTCTTCTGGAGTAAGGCCACTTTGTTGGTTTAAACCCAGATATTAATTATATTTAATGCCCTTTTCACCCTTAGAAGTCTTTATTAAAATAATTAAAACTTCTAAGGGAAATTCATGAGTGATTCATATGATTTAATAGTTATTGGTTCAGGACCTGGAGGGTATGTTTGTGCTATTAGAGCTGCTCAATTAGGGCTTAAAACGGCTATAGTGGAGAGATATTCTACTCTTGGGGGAACTTGTTTGAATGTAGGATGTATTCCATCTAAAGCACTCCTGGACTCATCTGAGAGGTATTTTAACACTCTTCATTCTCATCAAGATCATGGAATTAAGGTTGGAAATGTAGAGCTTAATCTTGAAAGTATGATGAAAAGAGTTCAGGAAAAAGTCGTTGCTCCAACTTGTGAAGGGGTGAAATATCTAATGAAAAAAAATAAGATTGATGTCTATCATGGACATGGATCTTTTTTAGATTCCAATACAATTAAAGTTCAAGGCGAGGAAACTTTAAGTCTTAATTCTAAAAACTTTGTTATTGCCACAGGATCAAAGCCATCAAGCTTACCTGGAATAGAAATTGATAAAGAGAGAATTATTACTTCTACTGAAGCGTTAAAGTTAAAGGAAGTTCCTAAGCATCTTATTATTGTTGGTGGTGGTGTGATTGGCTTAGAAATGGGCTCAGTTTATAAAAGACTTGGGGCCAAAGTTTCGGTTGTTGAATATGCAGATCGAATTATTGCTTCTATGGATTCTGATTTATCAAAAGAAATTACTAAAGCACTGAAAAAAGAAGGAATTGAATTTTATATAAATTCTGCAGTTCAGGCAGTAGTTAATAATGAAACAGAAGTTGCTATATCCGTGAAAGATCTTAAAAAAGATGAAGTCTTTAGCTTGGAGGGAGATTATTGTTTAATCTCAGTTGGCAGAAGAGCATACACAGATAATTTAGGGCTAGAAAATACAAAAATTCAAAAGGACGATAGAGGAAGAGTTGAAGTGAATGATCATCTACAAACCTCAGAGGCTCATATTTTCGCGATTGGTGATGTAGTAAAAGGAGCTATGCTCGCTCATAAAGCTGAGGAAGAGGGCGTATTTGTAGCAGAATATTTGGCCGGTCAAAAGCCTCATGTTAATTATAATCTTATTCCAGGTGTTGTTTATACTCATCCAGAAGTTGCAGCAGTAGGGAAGACAGAAGAAGAGTTAAAGAACTCAGGCAGAGAATATAAAAAAGGTGTCTTTTCATATAAAGCATTAGGAAGAGCAAGAGCGAGTAATGAGTTTTTTGGAATGATCAAAGTGCTTGCCGATAAAACTACAGATGAAATTTTAGGAGTTCATATGTGTGGAGCAAGATGTGCTGATCTTATATCAGAAGCAGTTCTTGCAATGGAATTTAAGGCAAGCGCTGAAGATATAGCAAGAACCTGCCATGCACACCCAACTTATGCAGAGGCCTTTAAAGAAGCTTGCTTAGCAGCAACTGAAAATAGAGCGATACATATGTAATGAAAATTAATGAATTAAAAAAATACCTAGCAAATTATTTAAATACCTACGAATTTAAAGACTATGGCCCTAATGGTCTTCAAGTTGAAGGGAAGCAAGAAATATCAAAAATTGCCTTTAGTGTTTCGGCTACGAGAGAGTCGATTGAAAAAGCAATAGAGTGGGGAGCTGATTCATTAATAGTTCATCATGGTATTTTCTGGGATTACCAGAGAAAAACATTAACTAAAGAGTTTTATAAAAGAGCTGCGCCATTGATTAAAAATGATGTCTCTTTGTTTGCTTACCATTTGCCACTAGATGCTCATCTTGAAGTAGGAAATGCTAAGGCAGTTGCTGACTTAATTGGCGTTAGTGATTTAAAACCATTTGGTGATTACAAAGGCATGCCTACAGGAGTATCTGGAAAGTTCATTAAACCTTTAAGTGCAAAGG
>JAHDHG010000074.1:4393-12346 GCA_020631435.1 Bacteriovoracaceae bacterium
CACCATGCTACTGAGAAGTTTGGGATTCAGTTGTTGATGGAGCACTTAATTTCTAAATTTGACCTAGAATGTGAGTTTTTTGATTCTGAAAATAAAGCTTAAATATCATATATCTAGTGATTTACTAACAGAAATCAATTGATTACAAATAAATAAGTTGAAGTTAATTTTAGAAATTAATAAAATGATGATCAAGGTATCTATCTTTAGTATCAAAAGTACGGACCTCTATTCCCAAATTATTAATCTCTAGATATGAAAAAGTAGTTCTAAAAGGATGTAAGACTTTTGAGTATTTATTAAAGAAAAGAAAAGGGTTGTAGATTCCACCTCCTGATCCAGCATTGATATAAGTAATATTATTTTTCTGACTACGTTCATATTGGTGAACATGTCCGGCCAAGATTAGTGGAGTTACTTGGTATTTCTCTACGATTGGAATTATTGATTTTTTGATATACCTTGCTTCCTTAGTGAAAACCACGAAATTAGAGCTTAGACTTGTATGGTGCGAGATAAGAGCAGTCTTTCTTCCATTTCGTTTAGCATTAAGAAGTTGATTTTTAAGCCAGTTTTCCTGAATTTTAATCTGATCTTTGGTAAGGTTACTGATATTAGAGTTAAAGACTAAAAAACTAATTTGAGGCAAGTGAACGGCCATATTACCGAGCTTTTCTTTTTCATTACCCCTAAGATAGTAATAAAAATTTGAAGGAAAGCATGATTCCACTTCACCTCTGTATTCATGATTACCTACAGCTGAAGCAATAGGAGCATGATTTAAATAAAGTTTTGCAGAATTGAAGAAATCCTGCCATTCATTTTCTTTGCCTCCTGAGTAAACGACATCTCCTGCATGGAGTATCAAACTAACTGGATCATTTTTTAAATGCTTCTCTACAGTAGTGGCTAATTGTCTATGTCTTTTGATTCCGGCTTTTTTCCTGCCTTTAATATATTGAGTATCAGAAATAAAAAGAACTTTTGCACTTTCACTTTTATCGCATGGATATGAATAAGTTTCTATAAAGGAGTCTTGAAAATTTTCATTAAAATGAAGAGCAAAGCTCTTGTCACATTGAAGTTTTCCGACTTTATATTTATAAAATCCTTTTTTGAAATATTTATCTTTTTTTAGAATGCTATTATTTTGGTTTTCTATAACCTCAAAATCAAGGCTTGCTGCTTTCTCAAGCTCAAAAGAAAGATAAAGAGTTTGATTTTTTCCAATAAATAGATAAGGAGACTTTTTAAATACTGATTCCGCGTGAGCAGATATCATTAAGACTAAAAATAATAAAAGCTTCATACCTTTATTATATTTAAGAATAAGAATATAAATTTAGAGGGACACTCTTGTTTTACTGATAATTACTTGAGTTAGATTCTTCTTTCTAGCCAAGGTCCCACTCCTTTCTTCTTAGTAAATTTTGAACTAAGAAGCTTTAAAGAGCGGTTAATTTTTCTTATTTGTTTATAACTTGCATGTGGGAATAATCTGCTACCACCAATAAATTGATCATTTACATATTGGCATTCATTCGGCTGACATATATACCCATCATCTCCAAGTCTATATGAGTATTTAATATGATTTCTAATTGATTCTCCTAGTATTAAAGCATCTTCTGGTTCATAACTTACAATTGCGACTTCAGAGTTAAAGTTTTTAGATAATTTATCTAAATTATAGCTTCCAATAATAGAGACAGAATCATCAATTACGGCCGACTTGGCATGGAGGTATTGAGCATAGGGTGAATTCACTACTTTACCTTGGTATTCATAGATTTTTATTCTGTTCTTTTCATATCCAAGCTTTAAAAGATCTTTTTTGTATTTATGAAAAGCAGCATAAGCAATAGGCATGTCACTTGAATGAACAGAGTTGGTAATTAGAGTTACTTGAACATTATTTTTTAGTTTTTCATCAATGATTTTCATGAAATTTTCAGTAGGGACGAAATAGGCCGTTTCAATTAAGATTTTCTTCTTTGCTTTCATTGCAAGCTTAACTAACTCTTTTGATAGAGTGTTTTTATAGTTACCCTTAATGTCTAAACTATCAGAGAAAAAACGTACCTTTTTATTTGAGTCAAGATTTTCGATTTCTTTTTGATAAAAGTTTAAGTCAATATCTTTTTTCTTCGCTAGATTTCGAAAGTCCTTTAAGTGATTATCAAGTATCTCGCTTCCAACTTTTCTTAACTTTTTCAGGCATTGCTTTAAGGATAAGTGCCCATATTTTGAGAGACATTTTGCTCTTGTCCCCAAGCCTAAGTTTACTTGAGTGGAAGTTTTATTATTATTCCAGAAACTCAGAAAATGCTTACTTACATCTTGAGCGACCTCATCAGAAGCTAATACATCTCTATCTAGAAAATTAATACTTCCTAAGTCATAATAAGAATTTTCAATATTTCTTCCTCCTGAAATAACCCATTTTGAGTCGGAAATTTGAAACTTATCATGCATTCTGTAAAAAAATCTGCCTTTAAAAATCATTTTTCCAAGATTCTTTTTATTGTATAAATCATTATAAAATTTGATTTCTATGCCTTCTTCTTCTAAGTGTATTAATACTTCTATTGGAAGCCCAGAAGATCCAAAGCCATCTAAAAGAAGTTTTATATCAATAGGAGAGTTTTCCAACTGAGCTTTTCTTTTTTTAAGCCTAAGGAAAGCTAATGTGGTCATTCCAATTTGATCTTTTTTAAAAATATATTTAGAAATATAGATATTTTGCTCAGCTTTCATGATTAGAGCTACTCTTGCTGATAGAGAATCAATTGGATCATCTAAAATTTTATAAGTTGAAGCACTAAGGCTTAAGCTAAATATGAAGGTTAAGAAGAGTTTGGTCATATTTGTGAACATAAGTAAAAAATTGTTGATCTTATACTTAATTGTAAAAATTATACTATCAAGATGTGGCAAGAAGCTTAACGGCCTTAGAATAGCAAGAGGCCTGAAATATCAAGCCTCTTGGTTGATATTAATCTACCTTACAAGTTACTTTGGTATAAGGAATATCACTTACACTGAAATTATTAGAGCTCGTGAATGTCATATAACCATTATAAACTGCTGTGAAATCATCATCACTTGTATTCTTTAGATTCAGATTTAATTGGAATTCTCCCTTATTATTGCTGAAGTCAAACTTTAAACCATGCCCTAAAGCAGTACAAGCAGGACCACAAGATGTTTTAAATCTCGTTTCTTTCACTGCATTTGAATGTAGATCTAGAAAAAATAATTTCTGAGAATTCATTTTTTCAATATTATCCATAGTTAGTAAAATTTGAGTGTTTTCGATAGCTTGAGGAGCATCGCCAACATAGGAAGATTCTATCGTAAATTTGATTGTTCTTTTTTCATTCACCTTTGCTTCACAATCAAAAAAAGATGTTTCAGCGAATGTAGTTAAGCTAAGAATTAGCAAGATAATGTATTTCATTTTTTCTCCTTGGGATTAAGTGATTTTTTAATAGCATTCTTTGATTCTTCAATCAAGCAGTAGTTAAAAGATAATTTTCTAAATAATTTAAGCAAAATTTTTTAACAACCGAGAAGTATACATGAATATTAAGTATCTTCTCATTTGCATCATATTTAATGTGATATGTTATAGTTCTGAGTTTGATCTTAATGAGTTAATGTTCGGCCCTGAGTTAACCTTCACAAATTCTGAGATCTTAGATGCTTTCAAGAAAGAACAAGAAAAAATCAATTCTTCACTCGATTCTCAACCTGGATACCAGATAAAACACACTATTGAAGGTGTAAAAAAAGCCAAAGATCTTGCTGCAGAGATTAAGAAGATTTGTGAAGATTGCACTGTCGAAACAAAAGATTATATTCCTTCCGTTCAAGCATTGAATATTACGGTCAAATATCCTGATAATTTTAAAATTTTTATCACTCTTGATCCTGCTGTTATAGAAGTTAAAGCTACACCAATAGCGTTTAAAGATTTATCAAGAGTGACGACTAAACTTGAGAATACATTATTTCAAGCTGCCAAAAATGTAGGAATAGGGCCATCGTTTGGACTAGGAGGAGGACATATCCATTTGGATGCATCTCTATTTTTAAAGAATACAGATTTATTTAGAGATTTTATTGTTGATATTTATAATCATCCTGAATTAATAATAGAAATATTAGGAGATTTCTCAAGAGATGATCCTATTATTCAAGCTCTCTCAGCGACGCGAAATAAGAAGTTTTTTGAGCTTATTGAACGATATGATTCTTCAAAAATGACTACTTTCCAGTTTGTTTACGAGTTGATGAAGGATGTTTATTCAGAGCCTCTAAATGAAGTATTCGAATTTGAGAACTCTACCACTAAATTTAAACATCATGCTATCAACGTTTTGAGAATGTATGAGAGAATAAAAGGGATTACAGAGAATCAAAGGACCATGGAACTTCGATTTCTAAGACCTCAAAAAAATGCAAAACAATTTGAGTTAATTTGTAGATTGTTTAAGTTCAGATTGGAATTTCTCAGGAAAAGAAGACTTGCTGGAAGGATAGAAGTACCTAGTAAAGAGAGGTATGAATCAATTATCAATAGGTCTAAAGATAATAATTTAAATAGATATATTACTTTTTTAACTGAATCAGAGTTGGCCCCGCGAGATTATCTTAGATTGTTACCCTATAAATATTTTGATCAAGTTTGGAGCTATATTGAAAATAATTTTGAAGATTCACTTTTAGAAAAGAAAAAATTTTTATATGAAATAGCAAAGGACTCACCTTATGATTCAGTTGGATCGGCTGATTTCATTTTAAAAAAATCATTAGAGTTTAGTAGAGAGACTCAGTCAGACTTGATCTCACAATTGGATATCAGGGCCGAGGGTTCTATTGAAGATTTAAGATTAAAAAGGTTAATTAAAAAATATCAATCTATTCCATACAGGGTAAACTCAAAGATAAAATCAATAGTTGACCCATGTTTAAAGTATTTTTCTAAAAATTTATAAATTTTTACCTTACCTTTATCCTGCCAACTAAAGAAGTCATGTAATGAGAAAACGCTGACCTGGGCACTCGGTTTTCGAAAAACTAATTATTTCCCAGGAATATGTTTAAATTCAAGTGGTTAGCGTTCTCGAAAAAGCAGAAAAGATAGTTGTAGTCAAATAAAAAAAATATTTTGCTAACCTATAAAGGTATTTTCTGCCTAGCCGATTAGAGTTGAGAAGGTAGAAGGGAGAACATTTATGACATCTTTATCCACTTTGTTTAAGTACTTAAGTATTTTAGGTCTACTATTCCTTTATTCATGCCAAGACACCTCATTTTATCCAGACACTAGTTCAATCAATCCAGGTTCATCTCAAGATGATGGTGGAGACGATCGATTTGGTTTTGACGATGGTGCGGGAGATGACGGAGGAGTTGATGGTACAGATGACGGTGTAGCAGATGATGGCGGAGTTGATGGAGGAACTGATGATGGGATCTCTGATGATGGTGGTGTAGATGGTGGAACTGATGATGGGATTGCTGATGATGGCGGTGTTGATGGAGGAACTGATGACGGAGTCGCCGATGATGGTGGATCAGACGACGGTGGTTCAACAGGTTCAGAATGGGTCCTAGATAAATTCGAAGCTCAGCCTCTTGATGAAGAAATTATTGATATTCTTTGGGTTGTTGATAATTCTGGATCAATGAAAGATGAGCAACAAGCTCTTGCGGATAACTTTGATCAGTTTATAAGACATTTTGTCTCTAAAGATATTGATTTTAAGATGAGTATTATCTCAACTGATACAAAACATGGAAAAGCTGATGTGAACTTCGCATTAGATAAATATTTAACTAGGGATTATTACGAACAAGATCCTAATGATTTCTTTGATAAGTTTTCAGAAGCTATTAAAGTTGGAGTTAAAGGCTATCATATAGAAAAAGGTCTTTATGCTTCAGACTTGTTCTTTAAAGATCATCATAAAAAGTTTTTTAGAGATAAAGCAAACGCATCAATTATTTATGTATCAGATGAAGAAGATCAATCAATACTTGCAGTTGATGAATATGTTAAAAAAGCACTGGCTTATAAAAATAATATGAAGTCAAAGCTTCAGATGCACGCAATAGTTTTAGATAAAGTTGCACCGTCTTCAAACTCAAGTGTAGTAAGAGGTGGAAAAAGATATATTAAAGCTTCGGAATTAACAAATGGATTATATGAAGAAATTACTCAGCCATTTGCAGAAACTTTATATAAAATTGGAGCCGATACGGTTTCAAACTTACAAAACTTTATTCTTTCAGAGATACCACAAGTAAAAACTTTAGAAGTGTATGTAGATAATCAGTTATTAGATACTTCTAAGTGGGAATATAATGATAGCTTAAATGCGATTGAATTTATCAGTCCGTATAGACCAAGGGATGGTGCGGACATTAAAGTTTATTACTTAACTGAATAAATTTTAAGATCAATAAGTTTAAGCGAGGAAAAAGATTCCTCGCTTAAGATATGATAAAATAACGGTACGTAAGCTAAAAATTATAAGGAAATAATTATGAAACAGTTAGGGATGATTCTGTTTTTACTTTCAACAACTCTAAGCTTCAATGCTTTGTCTTCTGAAGATTCATTATATGATTTTTTGTGGCTTGATCCTGATAAGTCAGTCTATGTTCTTCAAAATAAATTATATAAGAAAACGAACTCTTTTTACTTAGAGCTTGATGCTGGAGTCGCTTTTGGTGATGAATTTTTAAATACACATAATGTAAATCTAAAGATAGGTTATTACTTCTCAGAAGAATGGGGAATTGAGATCTTTGGATCAAAGTACTTTAATAGCTTTGCTAATAACAAAGGTGAAGTAAAAAGAATTGCTAATGTGTCACCATTTTTAAGGCAACCTGAGCAAGCTATAGGTGCGACTCTTCTTTGGACTCCTTTTTATGGAAAGATAAATACTTTTAATAAGATTTTTTATTTTGATTGGGGTTTTGGTTTAGGAGCTGCGATGCTTGATACTACTTCAAATCTTAAAACAGCTGGGAGTACAACACTAAAGGAAAGATTTGATGATGAAGATCAGATTTCTTTTGTTTACAAAACAGATTTCAAATTTCATTTAAATAGACATTGGCATTTTACTGCTGAATTAAGAGGGATGCTCTTTAGTGCTCCTTTAGTTGGTGGTCTTGGGGACGGACCTGGCGGTGTGAATACTGAGGGAGAAAATAAAATCTTTGATTATTATGATTTCATGCTTGGCGTTGGGTATAAGTTTTAGGAGAGTAACTTGAAAAGTTTAATTGCTGTTTTAGTTTTAAGTTTGTTCTCTTTGAAGAGTTTTTCTCAAGCTTCGACTTCTGATTTGTTTTATAAGAAATCTATTCAACACTATAAAGATAGAAACTTTAATTTATCTCTTTACTTTTTATTTTCCTTAATAAAGAAAAATGATGGTGTCTCAAATAAAGAGAATAAGTTGCTTAATGCTCTTTTATCTCAGACTGGTACATTACCTTTATACCTTTATGATGTGGAGCTTTTAAAGAAGATTTCTAACCCTTATATTAATCTTCATTTGGCGAATTATTTTTTTAAGAAAAAAATGTATGACACTTCAATGAGTTATGCTTCGCGAGTTAATAAGAAAAATAAATTCTATGCAGAAGCTCAGTTGTTAATTGGTTCTACTTTACAAATTTTAGGAAATGAATCTTATTCAGATCATTATAAAACCTGTATCAGTGCTGCAGCCAGCAGGTCTGGAAAAGTTTCAAATAAAAGATTTTCCCTGTATTATGATCTTATAAAAGAGAATTGCCAGATTAATTACGCAAGAGATCTTTACAAGAAAAGGCAATATTCCTTATCAAATCAAACTTATAGTGAAATTCCAAAAACTGCTTATTCCTGGCCATATATTCTTTTGGAAAAAGGTTGGAATTATTATA
>JAHDHG010000075.1 GCA_020631435.1 Bacteriovoracaceae bacterium
AGGGACTGTTATTCAAGGAACTATTATCGAATAATTAATCTTTTAAATTTAATTTAATAGTTTAGGCCTCATTCACTGAGGCCTTTTTTTGTTTAATTTTTATTCACTTTTTGTAAATATTCGTAACTCTAAGACTCTGGTAAATTCATCATTTAGACTATTAGAAACACTATTAGTTTTGCTTGGAGGAATTATGAAAAAAGTTTTAATGTTTCTATTGGTATCATCTCTTTCTTATAGTGAGTGTAGGCTTACTAACGGTGTAATTAAAACCTTGAGTGATGGAGATAGAACTCTACAACATAAAATAAAATTTAATAAAGAACAAAGATTATTGTTAAAGAAAAAAGGTTACAAACTAGTTAAAAATGGTGATTATTCGGTAAGCAGTGTTGAAGAGATTATTAATATCGGAGATTATGATCTTTCTTTAGAAGATGCAGCTTTCAGTCCAAGTTTTAATGATGATTTAGTTTTAAAATATGGAAATAAATCAAAACAGTATGTTTATGAGCTACCTTATAGAGGAGATATTTCTTCTGATGTGGACTCTGATCTTCAACTTTCTTATATGCTAAATGCAGTAAGTGCCAATATTCCCAGATGTGCAGTCTTAAAAAAGAAAACTGTAAATGTTGTCACTACTAATTGTGAGAATGAAAATAGAAAGATTCAGATCGTCTCTACTCTTGACTCTGGTAAAGATAAAAAACTTTATTTGGTTGAAGAAAGGAATAATAAAATAACTGTAGAGCAAATATATTTTGCTCAAAAAAATGAAGGCTCAATCTATAAAGTTTTTACTTTAAATGATACTAAAGAGTTGGATGTTGATCTCTTTGCAATCGGAAATAAGGTCTTATCTAATTCTAATAGTGATTATGAAGAAAAATCTTCTTTATATATTAAATCTAGTAATTCCACTGAAGGCTTAAATTGTTCTATTGGATCTAATTCGGACAGTCTTATAGAAAAGTTTACTGTTTTAGAGTTGAATTAATATCTGACTTTCTCTTTTAGCTTGTTTTTTTCTTCTTAGATGAACTATTATTCTCCTAATGTTTGAAATAGAGAAACATCTAGATTCACGAATACTAGTTATAGACGGAGCCATGGGAACCATGATCCAGAAGTATAGTTTAACTGAGCAAGATTTCAGAGGAAATCGATTTAAAAATTCAGAAATTCTTTTAAAAGGAAATAATGACCTTTTAACTCTTACTAAACCAGAAGTGATTACTGAAATTCATAGAGCTTACTTAACTGCTGGCGCGGATATTATTGAGACAAACACATTTAGCGCGAATTCAATTTCGATGGCAGATTACAAGATGGAAGATCTTGTTTATGAACTAAATTTTGAATCCGCCAAACTAGCTAAAGAAATTGCTCTTGAATTTGAAACTAAGGAAAAGCCTAGGTGGGTAGCTGGTTCTATAGGCCCAACAAATAGAACAGCTTCTATGTCTCCTGATGTAAATAGACCTGCATATAGAGCAGTTAACTTCGATGACCTTTATCAATCCTACTCTGAGCAAGCGAAGGCACTCATCGAAGGTGGAGTTGATATTTTATTAGTTGAAACTGTTTTCGATACATTAAATTCGAAAGCAGCTTTAAAAGCAATTTATGATTTATTCGATATATCTGGAAAGTCTTTACCAGTGATGGTCTCTGGGACAATTACGGATGACAGCGGAAGAATACTATCTGGGCAAACATTGAGTGCATTTGTTCAATCTGTTTCTCATTTTCCTATTTTAAGTATTGGTATTAACTGTGCTTTTGGTGCAGATAAAATGAAACCCTATTTAGTAGAGTTAAGTAAAATTGCTCCAATGTATGTTTCGACTTATCCCAACGCTGGTCTTCCAAACGAAATGGGAGAGTATGATCATACTCCAGAGCATATGGTTGAGATTCTAGAAGACCTTGTTGAAAATAACTATCTTAATATGATAGGTGGTTGTTGTGGGACAACAGATAAACATATTGCTTCTATTTCAAAGATGATTGAAAAAAGAAGTCCAAGAGAAATCCCTTCAGCTAAAAAAACATTTAAGGCTTCAGGATTAGAGCCTCTATTGATTTTTGAAAACTCTAACTTTATTAATGTTGGAGAGAGAACAAACGTTACTGGCTCGAAAAAATTTAGAACCTTGATTGAAAATAACGATCTGGAAGCTGCACTTAGTGTTGCAAGAGATCAAGTTGAGGGTGGCGCACAAATTATTGATGTGAATATGGATGAGGGGATGATTGATTCCAAATCAGTCATGAAAGAGTTTTTAAATTTGATTGCAAGTGAGCCTGATATAGCGAGAGTACCTGTGATGATTGACTCATCTAAATGGGAAGTGATTGAAGAAGGACTAAAGTGTTTGCAAGGAAGAGGGATTGTAAATTCAATTTCTCTTAAAGAAGGAGAACAAGACTTCTTAGAAAAAGCAAAGATCATTAATTCTTATGGAGCTAATGTTATAGTCATGGCCTTTGATGAAAAAGGACAAGCAGATACTTACGAAAGGAAAATTGAAATTTGTAAAAGAGCATACGATCTTCTTTTAGGGATTAACTTTCCGGCTGAAGCTATTATTTTTGATCCAAATATTTTAGCCATTGGTACTGGAATTGAAGATCATAATGATTATGCCATTCATTTTATAAATGCGACAAAATGGATTAAGGAAAATCTCCCGCATGCAAAAGTGAGTGGAGGTGTCAGTAACCTTTCTTTTTCGTTTAGAGGAAATAATATTGTTAGAGAAGCAATGCATTCTTCGTTTTTATTTCATGCAATGAAAGCTGGGATGGATATGGGGATTTTAAATCCTAATATGATTACAGTTTATGAAGATATACCTAAAGATTTGTTAGAAAAAGTTGATGAAGTCTTATTCAATAGAAATCCCAAAGCCACAGAAAATTTAGTTGAATTCTCTCAAGGTCTGAGTGGAGAAAAACGAGTTAGAAAAATAAATAATCAATGGAGAAATGAATCACTGGAAAGAAGGTTAGAATATTCTTTGGTTAAGGGTGTCGTTGATTTCATTGAAGAAGATACCCTTGAAGCATTAAATATCTACAAAGAGCCAATCAAAGTAATTGAAGGGCCCTTAATGAATGGGATGAGTGTTGTAGGAGATTTATTTGGTTCTGGTAAAATGTTTCTTCCGCAAGTTGTTAAAAGTGCAAGAGTGATGAAAAAATCAGTTGCAGTGCTTGAGCCGTATTTAAATGAAGCAAAAAATAAGAATATTTCTAGAAAAGGAAAAATACTTTTAGCGACCGTTAAAGGTGATGTGCACGATATTGGAAAAAATATTGTTGGGGTAGTTCTTGCTTGTAATAATTATGAGGTTATAGATCTTGGTGTGATGGTAACTTGTGAAAAAATTCTTGAAACTGCAATCCAAGAAGAGGTTGATATTATTGGCTTGAGTGGGTTAATTACACCATCACTTGATGAAATGGTTGATGTTGCTAAAGAGATGAAAAAGAAAAATCTTTCTATCCCTCTTTTAATAGGTGGGGCCACAACCTCTAGAATACATACTGCCGTAAAAATTGATCCTTTCTACGACTCCTTGATAGTTCATGTGAATGATGCTTCAAGGTCTGTTCCTGTAGTGAGTTCTATCCTAAGCAGAAGCTCTAGTAGTGATTTTTTTAAAGAGACAAAAGAGAATTATTCAAAAATCAGAGAGTCTTATTCATTGAATAAAGGTAAAAAAGAGTTGATTAGTTTTGATGAGGCTAGAAACAATAAAATGAAAATTGATTGGCCTAGTTTTAATCCTGTGAAACCTCGTTTTTTAGGATCTAAAGTGATGAGTGATATTTCAGTCAAAGATCTTGTTGAATATATTGACTGGACACCTTTTTTCATGACTTGGAGACTTCGTGGAAGTTATCCTAAAATATTAAATGATGAAAAATATGGTGAAGAAGCCAGAAAAGTTTTTGATGATGCTAAAAATATTTTAAATGAAATAATTGAAAATGATCTTTTAAAGCCAAGAGCTGTTTTTGGTTTTTTTAAAGCAAAATCTAAAAATGAATCAATTATACTTCCAGATAAGAATATATCTTTTGAATTATTAAGATCTCAAAGAAAAATGTCTGAAGAAAAATCTCATAATTTATGCTTAAGCGATTTTATTTCTCCTGAAGAAGATTATTTAGGAATGTTTGTGGTAAATGCTGGTTTAGAAGAAGACCTGTTAGCAAAAAAATACGAAAAAGATGGTGATGATTACTCCTCTATAATGATAAAAGCGATTGCTGATAGATTAGCGGAAGCTTATGCTGAAAAACTTCATGAATTAGTAAGAAAAGACTTTTGGGGTTATCAGGCAAATGAGAGCTTGACCAAAGAAGAGCTTATTAAAGAGAAATATCAAGGAATCAGGCCTGCTCCAGGTTATGCAGCTTGTCCAGATCATAGAGCGAAAGAGAAAATATTCAAGCTATTAGATGTTGAAGCTAAAATTGGTGTGAATCTTACTAGCTCTATGGCAATGAACCCAGGAGCGAGTGTCTGTGGTTGGTACTTCTCTCATCCTAGATCAAGATATTTTAATGTAGGAAACATTAATCAAGATCAATTGAAATCTATTTCCGAGAGAAGAAACGAAAGCTTAAAGCAGAATGAAAAGTGGCTTCAAAACAATCTTATGTGAATCTGCCTACTTTTTTTGCTAGAGTATCCTCTATTATCCTTAATATTAATTTAACTCCTTGTTTCATGACATTATATAACTATGAAAAATTTAATTTTTGCTTTGATGTTTATTCTTATTTCTTGTTCTAATTCCAGAGATGGTATCCAATGTACGGATTGTGATGAAGGAACTACAAAGTCTGTTTGTGAGCAATTAACAGGAGCCACTCATTTTACTGAGTTTGGAGTTGAACCTGAAGAAGGCCTGACAATCTGTTTAGATACAAGACAGATTTGTAATGTCGGTAGCTGTGGATATATTCCCGACAAAGTGATGGATCATCCAATTGACTCTACTCAAATAGTTGTCTTGGAGAAAAATACTTCGGGATCTATAGAATATTATAAAGCTGAATTTGAAGCTTCAGATTTAGATCAAGACCGAGATGGTGATGGTGTAAGTGATTCTCAAGATGCCTGTGTTGATGAAGCTGGAAGTGAATTCAATAATGGATGTCCTTGGAGTGAGCTTGAAAAAAATGCTCTTTGTGAATCTGCCGCTTTAACAATTGAGTCTGAGTTTTCAGATTTTAACTTGAGCTTTCACTCTGATGATAATGATGGTTCATTGAGATGTCTTGTAACGATTCAAGCAATTTCAGATCTATCAGAATTAGATTTGAGTTTAGAAGCTGAACTTGAAATGGATAATAAAAATTATGAGTTGTCATCTAAACTTCTTAAAGATGGTGAAGTTCAACTTTTCTCGGGCGAATCGATAAAAGTGTTACTAGAAATAGGGGTAAATTCTGAGATAGGAACAGCAACTTTTGAGGTTTCAGAGAGTTTGTTTTTAGATGAAGATTTAAAAAGATTTGTTCTTGGGTTTTCTTCAGGTGAGAGTCTAGCATTAGATAAAGATAATTTTAGTATTGTAAAAACTGGTCAAATAGGAGCATCTGAAGCTGTTTCTATCAGCTATGAAGCTGATAATGATGCAAAATATAATTGTTTTGCAGTAAGTGATATTGATCAAGCAGTATCTATTCCTTTTACAGAAGAAGGTAAAAAAGGATTTTCTTTTACTTACAAAGATATAGAAGAAGAGCAGATTACTAATAAGTTTGTTTTTCAATGCTCAAAAGTTGAAGAGAGTATGGAAGGATCAATTGTGATCTCAGTACAGGGAGAAGATTTTACTGGCGGCTTAAGCTCTGTTGCCGTGACTGTAAATGATATAAGCATATTATTAGATGAATCAAGAACTGAGGTAACATTAACTGGAAATTTGAATTCTCAAAACTCAATACTACAAATCATTCCAAGGTCTGATTCAGGAAAAATATATGAATGTAAAACAATTTATAATGTAGATTCAGATACGGAATTTGCTTTTAATTCTTCTCTTAGGAGAGGATACCCTATGACTTACTTAACTTTAAGTAATGAAGTTTCTAATAGGCATGAAATTATATGTAAAGAGAGTCAGGCTAAAGCAACTTTTAGAATCGCTGATAATATTGTTTGGCAAGAACATCTTGATGGAGTAAAGGTTACCCAAGCAAGTAAGGCCGGAACGATTGTTCACGAGATTATGAAAGGTGAGAACTTACTTACTTTAACTGGTCTAAAAAATACTGCTTCAAAAATTGTAGAAGTAGAGCCAATTTTAAAAAGCGGTTCAGACAGAGAAGTTTTTTGTACAACTATTAAAAGTTTACTCTCTGGACAAGTTCAAGCAATTTCATCGCTAGGTTATAGTTTTTCTTTTCTTGAAGATAATAATAATGTTCATGAGATAAACTGTAGGCTGAAGCTGATTGGTCCAGGAGATGATGATCTTGAGCCTGCATCTGGTAATCAAACTTCCTGATACTATTTATATGTATATAAATTCATCACTATGTATAAATAACTCGATTTAACCATATTTTCCCTGTTTGAGGTATGTTGCTAACATGTTTGAATTAGACACGCTAAAAAGAAGTGATGTCCCTAGAGATCTTTTAAAGGGACCAGATGTGAACTTCTTGCTTAAAATTCTTTTTCTTGATTGGCTTGTGATAGCAGCTTGTTGGGTATGCATGTTTTATTTACCTACTTGGACTTGGATTGTTTGGATCCCGCTAATCGCAGGGAGAATACATGGTTTCGGTGTAATAGTTCATGACCTTACTCATATGGGAAAGAAAAAAAATAAACCATTGAAATGGAGAGTCATTGAAGTATTTGCTGGATATCCCATAGGTACTACGATTAATGCTATGGCATATCATCATTTAAGACATCACAGAAATACTCTTTTTGAAAATGATCCTTACTTTAAGTTAAATAAAAAGTGTTCTAAGTTAAAGAGAGTGCTCTTAACTTTTGGAAAGGGGCCCATGCTTCCTATTTTTTGGGTTTTGAGGAGTGCTATTGGAACATTCAGTTTCGTTTTTCCAAAATTAAGATCAGTTTATGCGAAAGGTTTTTTGCAAGAACAAGATGTAATTAATCATAAATCTCATCAAGAAATTTTAGAATGTTGCTTAGAAGATATTCCTTTGTTTGTATTTCATCTTTCCTTATTCGCTTTGGCTATAAGCTTTCCAATTATATTTTCTTATTTTTACCTACCTCTGTTGATTGGAGGAACGTTCTGTATCTATAGATTATTAATTGAACATGAATATGATATTGTCGAAGATAAAAGTATTTATACCATGATAGAGTGTACTTTTGATCACCATACTTCAGGGTTTGATAAATTATTTTTAGGACCACATAATATTGGTTATCATTGCATGCATCATATTCACCCCGCTGTGGGCCTTCAGAATTTACCCCAATTAAGAGACTGGTATTTGAAAAACTCTAAGCAATATTCCCAAAAATATTCAAATGGAATAGTTGCTTAGAAATTTTAATGATTAAGAAATTATCTTTTTTCTTAAGAATTTACTCAAATATCTCTGAATTAAACCAATGTCTACTCTGCCAATACAGCATAACTCTTCACCAAGGTTCCAATTAGGATTAATTTCTTCAAAATATTTTATATTTGGATCTAGTAATTCATTGTGGTTTATTGGAGCCGTTTCATTTCTTAATGAATCTGTTTTTAACTTAGGAATGATGATTCCTTTCTCTTTGATGTATTGATCTTCAAATAGTTCGAAAGAAAAAGTATCAATAATTTGCTTAGCATTTTTTGAGGTAGGTTTATCGTATCGGGGATAATAGTTTTTAAAGTTGTTTGTTAATAGTAAATATGTTTTATAGCCTTTGGAAATTAGATACCAATAAAAATCTTTATTTAAGTTTAAAAGCCTTATCTTCATAAGATTTTTAAAAAATTCAAATGTGAGCGCACTTTGTCCCCAATATTCTTTATCAATGACAGTATCACCACTAAATAATCCAATAATTTTTTTATTATTTATTTCAACATTAAAAATTTTCAATGTTGAAAAACCTTTGATCAATTTAGATTTCTTGTCTTTTAATAATATAACTTTATCTTTTTTCAAGAAGTCTTTTTTAAATTTATCAAAATCTACATTTTTATAATATTTACTAAAAATATTATAAAGCTCTTCTATTTGATTAGAACTAAATGATGCGATATTTAATGTACTTGCCTTAAGCTTTCTCATCCTGAGTTAAAATCTAAAATATTTTATCAATCTTGGAAAATAAATAATTCTTGACTCAATCGGTTCGATTGTTTTTCTTATTGTCCTATGTTGTTAATATAGTCTATGTTCACTTTCTTAGTTGGCATTAATTTATCTACATTGTTAAAGATTTTTTCTTCAAATCAACATAGAGTTGATTCTAGGTCTTACATATTTATAATTTTTCATTTTTTGTTTGCTGTTTTAAATTCAATGGCAAGCTTTTTTGAAAAACTAATTTTTGAAAAAAAAATAAGTACTGTTTCTATAAAAGAAGAGCCAGTTTTTATTTTGGGACACTGGAGAAGTGGAACAACATATTTACAATACTTACTTTCAAAAGATTCTAGACTTTATTCACCTTCAACATTTGAATGTTTGTTTCCTCATAACTTTTCTGTTTCAAAGTTTTTCTTTTATCCTTTGTTCTCTTTGCTCATACCGAAAAAAAGAGTTCAAGATAATTTAGAAGGTGGAATCAATCTTCCCAATGAAGATGAAATTGCTTTAGCTCAATTAACAGGAGAATCTCCTTATCTTGAATGGTCCTTTCCAAAAGAAAATAGATTTGAAAAATTTTTAGCTTTTGAGAACCAAACATTAAGTTTAAAATCTTGGGAGAAGGCACTTATTTATTTTATCAAGAAGTTAAGTCTGAAATATAAAAAAAGAATCCTCTTGAAGTCTCCAACTCATACAGCAAGAGTTGATAAAATTTTAAAAATTTTTCCTAACGCAAAATTTATTCATATTCACAGAGATCCGTACGATGTGTATAAATCTACTTTGCATCTCTTTGAAATTTTTGAAGACAAATATATTTTTCTACAAGGTAGATCTGATTTAAATAAAAAAGAAAAAGTGATTAAGCTTTATCAAGACTTATACAATACTTACTTAGAGCATTATCCTAAATATAGAGATAAAATTTTGAGCTTTTCTTATGAAGATTTCCTTGAAAAACCAGGAGATATTATAAAAAGTATTTATTCACATATAGGCATTGAATTAGATGAAAAAGTCAAAAATGAGTTAAATAAATACATAAGATCAAAAAAGAAGTATGTACGTGGAAAACATAAAGAATTATCAGAAGATGAGAATGATCTCAACTCATCTTCTTCCGATTTATAAAAGGATTAAAGATGGACTTTAAAAAATTCAAAATACCTAATCAATTGAATATTACTTTAGTTCTTTTTTTATTCATATTGAACTCATCTCTTTTTGTTATCGCGAATTATTATAATCAATTTCATATAACTTTATTGATCGGAGTTACCTTCGCTGTATTAATGATACCTGTTTACTCATTATTTCATGAGGGTATGCATAACGTCTTGCACTCAGAAAAAAAATATAATGACTTATTGAGTCTGTTTTTATCTTTTTTATTCTTCACTCCTTTGCACTTTATACGTTTCACTCATAATGGCCATCATAAAAGAAATAGATCTGATTATGAAATGTTTGATCTTTACTACGGTAAGCATGATAGGTTATGGAGAACAGCATGGTATTATTTGATCATCACGATTTATTGGATAAGTTTACCCTTATCTACAATTTTTCTTGCGATCATGCCTACAGCTTTAAAAAGAAAATTATTATTTAAAAGTATGACTATTAAGGGAATGATTGAAAATGTGGATAATAAATTCTTTCCAATGATGAGGTTTCAGGCCTGGTTGATTTTGATATTTCAAGCATCATTATTGTATTTCATTAACTTTAATTTTGAGGTTTATTTAACGTTATACTTAATTCATTGTTTTTGTTGGTCTTCTCAAAACTATGTAAATCATGCATTTTCCAAAAGAGATGTTCATCTCGGTGCTCATAATTATAAACTTCCAAAATTAATTCAAATGTTATATCTAAATTTCAATTTTCATGGAGTCCATCATCAATATCCTACGATTCCTTGGAATTGCTTAACAAAACTAGAGAGTAAACTTCCACAAAAAAGAAAAAGCTATTTACTTGCGTGGGCACGTATGTTTAAAGGTCCAATTCAAACCTATGAGTCTTGCCCATTAGGAATGACTAAAGTAGATTAAGACTTAGTGTATGATATTTATTCAAATCATTTATCACATATTGTCGTTTTTCTTTTAAGCACCAATTGATATTCACATTCACAGGGCCTTTATATTCTTTTAGTCCAAATAAAAGTCTAGTTTCGCTTTGAGCATTGAAGCCATTTAAGATGACTTTTTCACGCATTTGATATCTTTTCGACTCTTTGTCCATATATGTTATTTCAACCTTTGAGCCTATGCCTTCCTTATTACATGTTGATAAATTGGATTCAAGATCAATGCCGAGCCAATTGTGGTCGGTATCTATAGTATTTTTATAATTTGTTGGCCCTGAATGCATATGTGTAATACTCATATCTAAACGACCATTATTATCAAAATCTGCAAATGCAACTCCTCTTGAGTTGGTCTCTTCGTTTATACCAACGATTGGCCCTACGTCTACAAATCTATTTATTAAAGAGTCACCGCCTTTATTTAGATAAACTCTATTTTTTTCTTTACCGTAAATGCAAAACCCTCGTATATCTCCCCACCTATGAACATATCTATGAAATGCTGGTGGACTCCTTGCAATTTTTTCATTTACATACCAATAATCTGGGCATTCATCGTCCTTTGCTAAAGCAGGGCTCCTATCGATGGTATCATCTACCATTCCATTTGCTTGAACTAAATCAATTGTACCATCAAGGTTTAAATCTCCAGCAGCTGCACCCCAACCAAATCGATCTTCATTCAAAGCTCCCATATAAGTTGCTTGTTCAGATGGTTGGAGTTTTCCTTTTTGATCCTTGAAAAACATCCACAAAAGACTGCCTTCAGCTTGATAAGCATGATGAACATTAGAGATATAGACATCGCTTGTACCATTATTATCAAAATCTGCAGTTGTCGCATTCATTCCCTTGTAGGTATCTTTTCCAATTGATCCAAACATTTTACCTTTTATATTTTCTAATCTTTTTCCCCCAACATTATAGTAAAGATCATCAGGGCCAAAATCATTTGCCACATAAAGATCAACCCATCCATCCTGATTAAAGTCAGAGGTCGCAATTGCTAAGGTCCATCTTGTTTCTTTTAATCCAATTTCATCAGAGTTTAGCTTTGTAAAAGAATGGTCTTTGTTTTGAATTAAAATTTCATTTTTTCCACCATTATTGGCCATGTTCCAGCTAGCATGCATAAAATTGAACATTCTAATATCGCCCTCATACTCTGGTTGTGGTAATTTCATTAAGCTTAATTTTTCACTTTTTTCTGGGTAATCGGGTAAATACTTAGGCCAAACATTTCCAATTATAATGTCTAAAAGACCATCGTTATTAAAGTCAAAGAAATTTGTGGCTACTGAGTTAGTATAAAAATTCAATCCTGCAGCATCGGTGACCTCAACTAATGAAAATTCACCAGTTTCTTTAAGCATGTTCTTTAAAAGACTTGGATTACCAAAAATATAATTTAAAAATAAATCTTTATCTCCATCATTATCATAATCTACAAATATTGCTTGGGAGCAGAATCCATTTGCTTCCACGTTTTTAGTTTTCTTTTCCACACTAATAGGTAATTTATATCTCTCAAAGCTCATATCTCCTTTACCTAGATAAAGTGAATTTCTGTCTTGATCTCTTTTTAATGGAAAAGTATAGAATAAATCAGTGTACCCATCACCATTGATATCATTTGCACTGACAGAATCTCCAACAGATAAGAGCCATTTC
>JAHDHG010000076.1 GCA_020631435.1 Bacteriovoracaceae bacterium
GTGATGTTCGGCTTTAGGTTTTAATTCAGTGTTAGCAAAGTTTCTACAAACTTCTCTAAGTTGGTTTTGCTCTTCATTAAAAAACCACATTTAATTCTCCTCCGGGATACCTGAATTCTTTAGTAGACTATATAGGAAAATCCTCATTCTGTAAAAGAACAAAGCTTGTCAGTAATTAAAGAATTATTAATAATTTAAGTAAGGAATAATTTTATCAAGGAAGAGGTGAGTTCATGAAAACAACTCAAGAGAAAATTCTACCTCAATCAAATCAAAAGTCTGATTTTATTGTAAATAGAAGTGAGACTGAAGAAAGAATTAAATGGTTTAAGTATTGGGAAATGTCTAAGGAGCAATGGAGGAGTTTTTTTGAAAATTCTTCTTCTCAAGATTACATTTTCATACCAATAAATTGGAGATTTCATTTCACCTCAAAAAGTGAACTTGATTTTCAATCAGGAAATAAGAATCTGGATCTTATAGAAAAACTTGCGAGAGAATTTCATAGAGATATAATTTTTACTATTCCACTTACCCCTTATGTATTTGATAATTTTGGAGGTTTTCCAGAACATCTTTTTCAACCTTCATATGATCAGAATTCTCTTCCAAGAGTAATTATGAATCATAAAAATGAAATCTTTAAGATGCCTTCGATCTATGGTGAGCAAACTTACAAAGAGTATTGTTTTTTTCTAAAAAAACTTTCGGAGAGTTTCTCTAAAAGAAGATCAAAGACTCAAGTGAAAGGTTTAATTTCTGGATATCTTGAAGATGATAAATTTATCGATTTCTTTGAAGACTCATCACCAACATTTTTAAAAGCTTTTGAAAGATATCTTTCAAATATTTCGATAGATGACATTCACAATGAAGATGTAGATGAATTTAGAAATATGGTGAGAAATTTATTTTTTGAATCCACTGAGAAGATTTTAAGAAATTATTGGGGCGGGAGCATGAAAATTGTGTTTCATGGATCTAAGCCTTCAGATATTGTTTATAGATCACAATATCAGGATAGAATGGATTGTGAGTACTTTTCAGAAGTTGAACAATGTATAAGATTTAATTTCTTGTCTTCTAAAGTTCTTTTAAACCCTAAAGCGGTTCATCGAAACTTTAATAAGGTTTTTCTTGAAATGATGAACTTTAGTTATATAGAGTCAGTCATCCATTCTGATTATGGATTGTCTGCAAACTTAAAGTATCAACCGCTGAGTTTAGTAAATATTAACTTTAGAGATGAAGCATGGTTTAGAAGATCAAATATTAAGAGTTCGTTTGATGACATTTTAAAAAAGCAGTACACATTTTCTAAAAATAATCAGCTCTCATCATTAGATTCTGAAGATGATCAAATTCATTTTTTCTTTGCTCATCAGTTAAGTAATAAAGAATTTAAATTCCTGCTTTCTTTAAAGAATAATTTAAATACTTTTATTCTTGATTTAGCAGGCATGACTGATATTCAAAAGAGTATCTTTTCTGACTTTAAAAACTCAGACTCTTCTCATATTCAAAAGGTTGAAAAACTTGATGAGATAGAGATTATTAATTTTCATCAAAAGAAAATAATCGCAATAAATAATAAAGTAATTAAATCTTTAGATAAAAAGAGACAACTTTTATATTGGAAGAACATTTTTTCTTTATCAGGAGTGTACCCTTCTGAAATCATGAAAGATTTTGGAATTTCAAATGTGTCAATGACGAGAGAAGTGTCTCCTTTTGAGCTAAGTTATAACGAAGTAAGAAGACATTACTTTTATAATTTTAGTAATAAGTCTAGAAAGTTTCATATTCCTTCTTCTAAGAATTTAGTTTTTGTTAAATATTTAGAGTCTAAAGAATGTGAACTGCAATCTACTCCTATAGGTATAGACGTCGAGATGAAGTCTGGCGGCTCAATTATTTTAGATTATGGATTAATTAAGGATGGTCATGAAAAAAGAAATGATAGTTCTATTTAGAGAAAGAAAAGCGAGTTTAACTAGGAACTCCTTTTTTATAGTTTTAAAGATATTTACTCCAAGTGGGCAGATTTCTGAAAAAAAGTTAAGGAAAAGTTACTTAAAGTTTTTTAAATCATCTGAATTTTTTTCTGAAAACTTTACTTTTGAATCAATTAAAGACTTAAAAAGATTTGTAGAGATTCTTGCTCTTGATTGTAAAATTGATGCGGTTAAATATTTAGATATTTTCGAGCATAATAAAACTTTGTCTAAAGATAGTATGGTCAGTGAGTACGAAAAATTTTTAGAACATTTGCCAACTCAAAATGTAAGTCCACAATCTGAAAGTTTCTTAGATAGAATTTTTTCTTTTTAACCATAGTGGCTCTTGGCTGGCTTTAATATGCTTTCTGTCGAACAAAAATTCATTCGCTTTGCCTATAGTTCTTTTTTTCACAAAGTCTTTGTACTGACTATTTTTGATAGATAAGAAAATTTGATCAAGATCCCAAAATTTAATCAGCTTATTTGCTTCATTTTTATTTGCCCAGTCATTCATTTTATTATTTTGGAAAATTCCAATCATAGATACAGGGTTATCCTTATCTCCAATGATTTCACAAGGAATTTTAATTTCTTTAATCCACCCCTTCTGACTTGAATCATCTCTAAGAGATAAGATTTCACTGACGGCAAGACAAAATGGAGCACATCCTGCTCCCTCAAGATATCTAGGATCCTTATCTAGACCTGAGTACTTTTGATCATTTCCGTTTTCTTTATATTCTTTTAAATAAGTTTTTAGTCTCTCTAAATTGGAGTCACTAATTAGGTAACTAACCTTTTGAATTTCTCCAGTTAAATACTTTTCTTGAACTTCTTTATGTAGCTCTTCTTGAGTTTCGAGCCTTCCCGGAAATTCAGAAACCATGAGCCCAAAACCAATTTTTTGAACAAATAATTTATCATAAAGGTGTTTGTTAGTATCAGTCATACTTGTGAATTCATAAAAGCTAGAATCTTTCGATCTTACTTCAATGGCCACATGACCAAGAATTCTGTTCTTGGGACTAAAGGCATTTTTTAAAGCGCTTTTTAATAAGCTTGAAGGGGAATCCCAATTGATACCATGAGGACTAGAGAAAAAGTAAAATGAAACAACATTTTCTCCATGATAAAATGGATCATTTATTAAGTAATTACCTTTGTGATTAATTTTGTAGAAACTTAATACAAAACAAAAAAGAGCAAAAATACAAATAAACGTGATCATAATTGTTCAATTAATGCAATATCATCTATATGAGTCAGGTCATCATACTCAGAACATATTTGCTGAGATGTTTTTTTCTTATAATGATCCTGCATATGCTTAATAAATCTATTTTGGCATGTATACAAAAGATTATCTATAAGCTTCTTAAATTCTTGTGATTTAGTTTTTATTTCACTTTTTAATTCAGGTGTTTCATCAAGTTTATACTGATTATTCAATGATTTTAAGTCCTCTCTAATTGAGTCCATAGAGCTTGATATCATAGCTAAGTTTGAATCTAAAATATTAAATGTTCTATTATTCCATGACAAAGCATTAAGACCATAATTCTCAATTTCGCAATGAAGCTGAAAATTTTCTAAATCAATATAATCCTTGCTAATGCAACTTTGATGATCTTTTGAAATTTTCGTACATTCCTTAGAAATTTTATCATAAACAGTTTTAAAATCAGTGAAATACTTCTCTACGGTATTAACACAACTCATTTGATTGTTATCAAGACACAACTTTTGCTCAGCATCTAAGGCCGAGTAAGCAGTTCGCATATTTCTATGTTTAGCTCGAAGCCCATAAAGTGACATGTTGATTTCTTTAACACATCTAGATTTTCTATCTTCTTCAGAGATAGGATCTTTTTTGAATTTCTCTAGATTTAAATCAGAAGAAGAAAGCAGTGAGTGGTAGAAATCTAAAAGTTCATTTTTAACTTTTTTTGCAGATAAGAAATTACAGTTTTTATCATCTGCGGAAACAATTTCATTTACTGGAAGGTTGCTATCACAGTCCTCAACTCCAGAATCTCTATAAATTTTGCTATACTCGCAAAGAATTTTTCCTTGCTCATACTGTCCAGTAGATGAAAACAAGTAATAATACTCATTTAAAAATTCATGTTTTAATTCTTTATTATCTTGGTTTTTTAAAATCTCAGTTTTGAGACTTTGAACTCTTTTAGTCTCAATATTTAATATATTCTTTAGCTGTCTTATATTCGTAGAATTTTCTTGGAAAGCTTCGCAAATAAGTTTTGGCTTATCCACATCCATTTCTTTTGGAATAATAACTTCAAGGTCTGCTATTTGTGTATCTTGAGGATAATCGATCTTTAATTTTTTGATCATTTTATTAATTTGAGAAGTGTTCCCATTAAGTTCAGGGTTACAATAATAAGCCAGGGCCTTACTTGATACATTTTTTTTATCTCTTTTTAAGACTGTGACACTTGAGTTTTCAGTCACATAAGTGCATACAACATTTTCTTTATGTCCACGCAATTCATTACTTATTTTATGACAATTCTCTTCTAAACTTCGGTAATTTTGCTCAAATTCTTTTATATGATCACTTAGCTCATTTTTATCAAAATTTGATGACTTCTGAGTTGATATCGCCTGACTAGCAGAGGTTATTGATTTTTTATGAGCATCTAAAATATTCTTATGAATGCTTTTAATTACTGGCAAACAAGGTCTGTTTTCAACAGGAGGATCAGGATCTTTCTCATCACCTTGATTCCCTTTATAGGATACAGGCTTTCCACAAGCAAAAATTAATAACATAAGTATAGAAAATTTCATGTATTTCATATGAACCCTTAGTTTTCACTACCATAATGGCTTATTTTGGGATAAGAATCCTCCTAACGTGTAATGATTTCAGAAGTGATTAAAATTTCGACAAATTTGAGGTAGAAAAGCTAGTGATTTCTTTTTTTGATCTAACATTCAAGGATTTTCAGGATTATGCAGTCGATGAGATGAAGGCATCTAAATTTCTTGCTTCTCAAGCATTTGATTGGGTCTACAGAAAAAAGAACTTTGAAATTGATTCTTGGTTAAATGTATCAAAAAAAAATAGGGAATTATTAAAAGCAAGGTTTCACTTTAATCTCCCAGAAATTATCTGGTTTGGTGAGTCTAAAGATGGAACTAGAAAGTTTCTTCTTAGAATGGGAGATAACGAATCAATTGAATGTGTCGTCATTCCTGCTAAAGAAAGAAGAACTCTTTGTCTCTCTTCTCAAGTTGGTTGTGCTATAGGCTGTACATTTTGTCATACAGGAACCCAAGGGCTAACAAGAAATCTTAAAACCTCAGAGATAGTGGGGCAATATATGAAGGTTTCTCTTTGGTTAGAAGAGAGAAACTTAAGGCCCATTTCTAATATGGTTTATATGGGACAGGGTGAGCCTCTTCATAATTATGAAAAAGTAAAAAAGTCTGCGGAGTTATTTTTAGAACCTAAAGGTTTAGGAATAGGCCAAAGAAGGATTACTCTTTCAACTTCTGGGCTTGTTCCCAAGATGGAGCAGCTTTTTGAATTTCCTCCAGTAAATATCGCAATATCACTTCACAGTGCAAAGAATGATGTTAGGTCTGAGTTGATGCCTATTAACAAAGTTTATAATTTGGATAGGTTATTTAACGCCATTAAAAAAATTCCGCTTAAGGCAAGCAGAAGAATTACATATGAATATATCTTAATAAAAGATCTCAATGACTCAAAAGAGGATCTAGATGCTCTTGTTACATTATTGAATAGAAAAGAATCAAAGGTTAACATTATACCTTTTAATGAGTACCCAGACTCTAAATTTAAAAGACCTTCAGATGAGACAATTTTATGGTTTAACGAATCCTTAAATGAAAGAGGATTAACTTCTACTATTAGAATTTCTAAAGGAGATGATATCTTAGCTGCTTGTGGACAACTTAAATCTGAATATGAAAAAAAGAATCTTTGGCATTCTAACAAACAAGCTGAGATTGAGAGTTTAAAAGGAATTCAGATTTTCAGATAGTCCTGCTCGGGTAATTGGTCTATTTTTATCTTTTATAATTGTGAAATTAAAAATCATTTAAAATAGGTGTTCATGATTTCATATTTAATAAGTGCCAGTTTCACTTATTAAAGGTTACTGCTATAGGGGGGGATAGTTTTTCATACAGCACTTATTGGTGGAGCGATGTATGATTACGTTTTTAGATCTAGAAAGCAAAAAGATTTAAAATTACTAAGATCTATATTCTCTGAATTTAATGATCAAAATATAATGTCTATTGAGTTTCTTGAGATTTTCTTAAACAATGAACTGGGACTTAAGCCATTAAAGTTATAAAGATTTAATCAGTCGTTTATTAGTCTAGAATCCAGAACTCAACTGTCCCTTCTTTTTGAACTTCTTCTTCAGATGCAAGAGATCTAATTGCTGATTGGTTTAAACTGATTTCTTGATCTGAGAGAGCAACGGTATCAGGTAAGATTTCTTCAGATACATATTCAAGTTCACTAGAAAATGAAATTAGATTAAAAAAACATAAAAGAGTTAAAGCGATTTTTTTCATAGATTTCTCCTATTCTTGGACTTGGGCGACGGCCATAATGACAGAAATATTATCATTTCCACCATACTCATTGGCCTTATCTATTAATGCCTCAACCAAATTATCTAGTTCTTGAGGCGTAGCTTTTGATGGATCGGGTAGGGCGTTATTGACCATTTCTAATAATTCTTTATCATAGATTTTTCCATGAAGCCCGTCTGTGCAAAGTAAAAATATATCATTTTTGCTTATTGAGTATTCAAAAGTATCAATTTGCATATCTTCTTCAAAACCTACAGTTCTGACCAAGACATTTTTCATTCTATCTCTACTCGCTTCTTCTCTTGAAATAATTCCAAGATTAATTTTTTCTTGAACTAAAGAATGATCTTTTGTTAATTGATAAAGTTGTTTTCCGGTAATTAAATATGCTCTTGAATCACCAATGTTTGCAACGAAAGCTTTATTTCCATCTATAATCATTGAACAAGCAGTTGTTCCCATTCCTCTAAGTAGGGGCTCTTGTTCAGATTTTTCAAGAATTTTAGAATTTGACTTCCTTATACATTTTAAAACGTCATGGATTTTATCAGATTCAATTTTAGGAATTGCATTAAAGTACTCTGTAAAGACTTTTACTGTTAACTGAGAAGCAATATCTCCACCTTTATGACCACCCATTCCATCTGCAACCAAAAAGCATTTATGTTTTGGGTTAATAAATATAGCGTCCTGATTAGATTTTCTAACCATTCCAATATGAGATTTTCCGGTACAGATGAGAGGCATGATATTTCCTACTCCTTTTCTCTAATAATTCTATGATGAATTCATATAATGTACATTTTTGGGCAAAAAATACTATATCGAACTGGTCAAATTTTTCCGGATTTCAATGATGCCAATTTTAAGGGTAGAATTATATGGAAGATCCTTAGGAGGAGTGATGTCTATTAATATCCATGATTTTGTCTCTGAACATTTTAATTCCAAAGATTATTCTCATTTAAACTGGGAAGGATCATATCAAGATTATATCGATCTTGTTTTATCGAATCCTATGATCATTAGGAACTCATTTCAAAGAGTCCATGATTTGATTATTGCTGGCGGAACAAGTGAGTATACAGAATATAAAAAAGAAATTACACGCTATCATTTTTTTGATGACTTAGTTGAAAATGGGAAGGACGCAATTTTTGGTATTGATGTTCATTTAATGAAGTTAGTAAACTTTTTTAAATCTGCTGCTGCTGGATATGGTACGGAAAAAAGAGTTCTTCTTCTACATGGACCAGTAGGATCAGCAAAGTCTTCTATTTCTAGATTATTAAAAAAAGGTCTTGAGCATTATTCCAAAACAGATGATGGTGCACTTTATACATATGAATGGTTTGACGAGGAAGAATCAGAAATTCTAGGTGGAGCAAGGGTGTTTCCATGTCCTATGCATGAAGAACCGTTAAAATTACTCCCTCTAGATGTAAGAGCAAAGTTATTAGAAGAAATTAATTCAAAATCAGATTTTCATAAATTTAAAATTAAAGGTGAAGTGAATCCAGCATGTAGATTTATTTTTGATCAGTACATGAAAAAATATAATGGTGATTGGTCTAAGGTGATGAACCATATTAGAATCAAAAGATTAATTCTTTCTGAAAAAGATAGAGTTGGTATTGGAACTTTTCAACCAAAAGATGAAAAAAACCAAGACTCTACAGAATTAACGGGTGATATCAACTATAGAAAAATTGCTAAGTATGGATCAGACTCTGATCCAAGAGCATTTAATTTTGATGGCGAGTTTAATATTGCCAATAGAGGTATTATTGAATTTATCGAGATGTTAAAACTAGATGTTGCATTTCTTTATGATTTACTAGGAGCATCTCAAGAGCAATCCATCAAACCTAAAAAGTTTGCTCAGACAGATATTGATGAAGTAATTTTAGGCCATACTAATGAGCCAGAATTTAAAAAACTTCAAAGTAATGAGTTCATGGAAGCTCTTAGGGATAGAACAGTGAAAATTGATGTTCCTTATATCACTAGGCTTGATCAAGAGATTAGAATTTATCAAAAAGATTTTAATGCTGATACTCTATCAATTCATATTGCTCCACATACCTTAGAGATGGCTTCGACTTGGTCTATTCTTACTAGGTTGGAAGAGCCTAAAAAATCTGATTTAACTTCTATGCAAAAGTTAAAACTTTATAACGGAAAAACTCTTCCAGGCTATACTGAAGATAACGTTAAAGAGTTAAGAAAAGAGGCGAGAAGGGAAGGACTCGAAGGAATTTCTCCTAGATATATTCAAGATAAAATTTCAAATGCATTAGTGAAAAATTCTCATCTTGGATGCTTAAATCCATTCATGGTTTTTAATGAGCTTGAAAGTGGATTAAAAAATCATTCATTAATCAATAGCCCTGAAAAACTTGAAGAGTATAAAGATTTACTTTCGGTTTGTAGATCTGAATATGAAGACATTGTTAAAAATGATGTGATGAAGGCAATCAGTGTAGATGAGAGTGCTATCCAAACACTTTGTGCAAATTATATTGATAATGTGAAAGCCTATACTCAGAAAGAAAAAATTAGAAATAAATACTCTAATAAATTAGAAGATGCTGATGAGAGATTTATGAGATCTATTGAAGGAAAAATAGATATCCCAGAATCAAGAAAAGATGATTTCAGAAGAGAGATCATGAATTACATAGGAGCTCTAGCAATAGAAGGTAAGCAGTTTGATTATCAAACAAATGAGAGGCTTCATAGAGCATTAGAATTAAAGTTATTTGAAGATCAAAAAGACACAATTAAATTAACAACATTAATTTCAAATGTTGTTGATAAACAAACACAAGAAAAAATTGATGTAGTAAAATCAAGATTGGTGAAAAATTTTGGTTATTGTGATATTTGTGCCACTGATGCTTTAAACTATGTCGCAAGTATCTTTGCTAAGGGAGATACTGTAGCAAAAAGAGGATAGGTATTGGATCATCCAATTAAAAATGATCATTCGAGATTTAGAAAAATTGTTAAGGGAAAGTTAAGAGAAAACCTTAAAAATTTTGTTTCTAAAGGCCAACAGATTATTCCGAAAGGTAAAAATAAATTCACTATCCCAATGCCGAGTATTGAGATTCCAAGATTTAAATTTGGATCTAAGTCTCAAGGTGGGACTGGACAAGGCGATGGACAACAAGGTGAACCAGTTCAAGGCAAGGGAGACCAGAAAGCTAAAGGAAAACCTGAAAAAGCTGGTCAAGACGAAGGATCTAAGGAGTTAGAAGTAGATGTCAGTCTTGAGGAATTAGCGTCTATTCTTTCTGAAGAGCTAGAACTTCCTAATATAGAGCCTAAAGGATCAGCACAAATTGAATCATGTAAAAATAGATATACAAGTATTGGAACTACAGGGCCTGATTCTCTAAAACATCATAAAAGAACTTTTAGACAATCTTTAAAAAGACAAATTTCGATTGGGGCCTATGACCCAGATAGACCTTCAATTATTCCTACAAGAAAAGATTATAGATTCAGAGCTAGTAAAACAAAAATTGAGAAGCAAAATAATGCTGTCGTAATTTATATGATGGATGTTTCAGGATCTATGGGAGATGAGCAAAAAGAAATCGTTAGAACTGAAAGTTTTTGGATTAATCTTTGGCTTAAACATCAATATAAAGAAATAGATATTAGGTATATTATTCATGATGCTTCTGCAAAAGAAGTTGAAGAGGAAGTATTTTTTTCAACAAGAGAAAGTGGAGGAACTTTAATTAGTTCAGCTTATAAATTATGCAGTGAGATTATTAAGGAAGATTACCCTGAAAGCGATTGGAATATTTATCCTTTTCATTTCTCTGATGGGGATAATTGGTCAAGTGATGATACTAAGCTTTGTCTTGATATTCTAAATACCCAGATACTTCCAGTCTCGAATATGTTTGGGTATGGCCAAGTGGAGAGTAGGTATGGATCAGGACAATTTTTTAAAGATCTTCATGGTGCCTACTCTGATAAAACTCAAAAGGTAGTTTTGAGTAAAATTAAAGATAGGGAAGCCATCTTACCTTCAATAAAAGACTTTTTAGGTAAAGGGAACTAATGCTTAGAAGTAAACCGATTAATAAAAAACTTCAGGACCTTCAAGTAGAGATTCAGGGATATGCCGATGAGTATGGCCTAGATTATTTTCCTCAAATTTTTGAAATGTGTGATTACGATACAATCAATGTGTTGGCAGCACAAGAAGGTTTTCCTAGTAGATATCCTCATTGGAGATTTGGAATGCAATATGACCAAATGTCCAAAGGTTATAGGTATGGCCTTCAAAAAATTTACGAGATGGTCATTAACACAGATCCTTGTTATGCCTATCTGTTAGAAGTTAATAATTGGGTTGATCAAAAAATCGTCATGGCCCATGTTTATGGACATAATGATTTTTTTAAAAACAATGCATGGTTTTCTAATACTGATAGAAAGATGATGGACACTATGGCCAATCATGGATCAAAAGTTAGAAGATACATTGAGAAGTATGGTATCGATAGAGTTGAAAAGTTTATTGATTTAGTTTTATCTCTTGAAAACCTTTTGGATATAAATTATTTATTTGAAACTGATGAGATTAAAAATCATAGAGAAGAAATTGAAAAACAATTCGCGTTTGAAAATTCAATTGAATACCAACCCATAGACAAAAAATCTTCTGCTTTAAAAACATATTTAAGATCAAAAGCTAGAATGGAAAAAAAAGAAGAAGAAAGTACAAATGATGAGCTCCTTCTTCCAAATCAAATACCTGAAAAGCCTGAAAAGGATATACTAAAATTCTTAATGGATTATGCACCCTTAGAAGAATGGCAATCTGATTTAATCGGAATCCTTAGAGAAGAAGCATATTATTTCCTCCCTCAGAGAATCACTAAAATAATGAATGAAGGTTGGGCAAGTTATTGGCATTCAAAAATTATGACTGAACGTGCCTTAGATGCAAGTGAGATTATTGATTTTGCAGATAAGCATGCTGGTGTGATGGTCATGAGTAAGCAAAATATCAACCCTTATAAAATTGGAATAGAGCTCTTTAGAGATATTGAAGACAGATGGAATAAGGGACAGTTCGGAAAAGAGTATAATGATTGTTCTGATATGAAAGAAAAACTGTATTGGGATAAAAAATTAGGTGAAGGGAAAAATAAAATTTTTCAAATTAGAAAAACTCATAATGATATTTCATTTATTGATGAATTTCTAACTCCTGAATTTTGCGAAAGGGCCCAGCTTTTTACTTATAAATATAATCCAAGAACTCATAGATTTGAGATTGATAGCAGAGATTTTCAAGCTATTAAGCAAAAATTATTAATGGGGCTTACTAATTTTGGATCTCCTTTAATTTCTATTGTCGATGCAAATTATGAAAATAAAGCAGAGATTTTAATGATTCATGATCATCAAGTAGTTGACCTTGATGCTAAGTATGCTTCAGTTTGT
>JAHDHG010000077.1 GCA_020631435.1 Bacteriovoracaceae bacterium
TTTATTGCTCTCATGATTCTAACTGGAGTAGGTGCATCACTTGGACTTGCATTTCTTGGTAAATCAATGGCAGTCATGATTCACCCAGTTATTTTTACTGTTACTTCTGTATTTTTTCTAACTTTAACAATATATGAGTTGTCTTATCCTTATTTATTGGAGCCACAACTAGATCTTCAAAGATCATTGATTACAGCGGAGGGATTAAGAAAAACTAAAAATCTTTCTTTTGAAAGAATAATAAGCATGGATGACTTCGAGCGAATTGATAAAGAGTATAAAGAGGCATTAAGTGATATGAAGTTTGCTATGGCTTTTGCCGTTATGGATATTACGGCGTTTAAATTTCTTGCTAAATCTATAAGGCTAAGACTTAAGGTGCCTCAGTACAAACATTTATTGAAAGTCTCTGATAATCCTAAGTTAATTGACTTTATTAATACCGAGTTAGCACAACGTGCCCAAATGAAAAGATTTCAAAAAATTAAGGAGGATTTGAAAAATATCATGCGATTGAATCCGACTTTTAAAATGCCTATTACTGAGATGTCTGATATTACTTTTCAAACTTTAAGACATGTAATTATTAATTCAGATCTAACTTACAAGTCTTATGCAAAGTTAGATCAGTTGCCTAAAGATCTTAAAAACTTTACTCACTTCATTATGGATCTTACTAAAGAAATAGATATGAAAGTAGTGAGAGATATCGATCAAGTATTAAACTTTCAAAGAAAAACCTCGCTTCGAATGAAAGCAGTTTCAGAGAAAGGAGCTAAATTTTTGGATTATCTTAAGCATTCTAAGTTAACAAAAGAAGAGCAAAAGATAGTTGATGAGCTCATTGAAACGTTGAAAAAAATTGAAGAATTTAAAGTTCCAACACAGGCGAAGAAAAACTTATCTCAGATGTCATCGAATCAAATAGACTTTAAAGATGATTTAGCAGAAATATTTAGATCGTATTATACGAATTTAATAAAGATAGGTCAGAAGAATAAATATGTTGGAAATAAAGTGAATGATCTTTTAAGAGCATCTAAACTTCAGGAGCTTGAGAAGATTCTCGATTTAAAATCTTTTCAATTTTCTCTAGTCGATGAGATTATTAAAGGAAATCTTACTGATATTGATCAAATTTATAAAGCATGGATCAGCAGATTAGATGAATATGGTCAAACGACTAAGGATATCGTAGATAGTTTAATCTTAAGAAAAAAACCAGGTGAGTTTGTTTTTGAAATGGTGATGGAATCTAGATGGAAATCTGTCCTTAAAAAGCTTGATATAGAACCAAATTCTTTTATGTCTTCTATATATGATGATCTTACTCACGTTAGGGATATTCAAGAGACCGTGACTTCTTCTGCAATAAAAGAAGGCAAGCCATTTCTCACTAAATTAACAGAAGATATGATCAACTTTTTGGGTAAAAGACCTATCGGTCAATATCGTTAAATTCATGGAAAATATGAAGTCTTTTTTTATTACTGGCGGTACAACTGGATTAGGTGAAGCTCTTGCTTGGAATCTATCTGAAAATCACAAAGTTGGAATTTGCGGAAGGAGCAAAGATAAATTTTTGAATTCTAAGCTTAATAACAATAAGAATATATTTTTTTATGAATGTGATATTGTTGATGATAAGTTTAACCAAGTCATTAAAGAGTACTCGTATGAACACGGGCTTGATGTTTTTATTGCCAATGCGGGTATTGGAGTAAATAAGAAATCTCATCTGGTAGACATGAATATTCATAAAAAGGTGACTGAGGTGAATGTTTATGGATTTTTAAATTCTATAGAATTTCCAATAAGTTATTTTAGCGAAAATAAGAAAGGACATCTCGTCGCTATTTCATCTCTTTCAGCTTGGCTGGGGTTGCCTGGAAACCCTTCTTATTGCGCATCGAAAGCTTACGTTTCGACTTATATGGATGCATTATCTGTTGATTTGAAGAAGGTTGGGGTCTATACAACACAAGTTTGTCCTGGCTATGTAGATACTCCTTTAACAGAAAATAATAACCATCAAATGCCTTTTTTGTTAAGTGCCAATGAAGCAGCGTTAAGAATTTTAAATGCTATTGAAAAAAAGAAAGAATATTTTCATTTTCCTAAGGGCCTATCTATCCCTACAAAAATATTGGCCTCTCTGCCGAGAGGCCTAAGATTAACTATATTAAATAAAATTGCGAAATTTGATTAACTATCAGCTACAGTAGAATCTTCGATTTGTATCTTTTTTGTATCTTCCAATTCTTTAATTTCTGAATCTTTCTCACCTTTAAAATAATCAAATGCTTTTTCAAAAACTTCATAATATAAACTTTCTTTCATATTATAAGGTTCAATACTAATATCAGGCACAATACCATTGTTTTCGATATAATCTTTTTTATCTCTAGATCTCTTTAATAAAGATTCAGTTTGTCTTACTATAAGACCTGAATTTGGCGCTTGCATATGACTTGTCACATTTCCCCCAGCTCCCATTGTTTGAGATCCCATGATCTTGCCTAGATTATTATCTTGAAAAATCCCACTGAAAATATCACACATCGAAGCACATAATTCATTAGTTAATAGAAGGTACTTAAACTCATATTCTTTTTCGTCTACAACTAAATCTGAATTTACGATTTGCTGAAAAGGGTAGAGTGATTTAATTGGGAAATCTTGAGATAGAATATTGTTTTTATTACTGCTTTCTAACATCTTATCAAATGCTCTTTTAGCTATTTCTTTTTCTGAGTCAGATTTTCCATTAATTGAATTATTTTCAAATCTATCTAACCAAGTTTCATTAATTTTTAATTCTATAGTTGGTAGATTTAACTTCTTTGATGTCATGGCTTGAGCTAATTGCATGCCAAGAGTTAAAGATCCACCGCCATTATCAAGAAGGTCGATTACAACATTTTTAACTCCAAAATCCATAAAATATTGAAGAGTCTTCTTAAATTCAGATATAACTTCTTGCTCATCCCCACCAGGAGAGAAAGAATGAATTCTAATTACACCAACTTTAATTTTATCCCCAGAAGAATCATCCATCATAGTTGTATATGCTTTATAAGTAGATGTATGTGGTACATGATGAGAAGGAGTTGGTATATATCTCTCTGAAGCCATAGCAACCATTGGATCTGAAGCTGAATCGCTAGGTGTTAGGTATTTTTCCATCAAGTCTACAAATGTCCATGCATCTATTTCTTCAGGTTTTCTGAAGTGATCACCGAAATTTGCACCAAGGCCTTGATAAACTATTTTGAAAATATCATCAAAATCTTTTGTTCTTGAAATGATTGATCTTACCTGTTCTAACGAAATGGCATCAATAGCAACTAAAGACGCTAAAGACTCTATTTTTTTATAATCATCCTTACTAATTCTTAATTTATAATCTTGACCATAAGTTTTAATATTTGCTTGTTCAGTTGCTCTTGTTTGCTCATCCCTGAAAACATAAAAATCTTTTACTATCCATGGAAGAACAACGGTCATCTCTTCTCCATCTCTATCGATAACAAGTTCTACATCTTGCTTTTTAGGAAAAGTTTCAAAATATGATCTTCTGGTAAAAATTTTTGACATTAAGGCAGTATAGTTTGATTGAGTTTGTCCTAAATTTCTATTTTTAGTTAAGTTTTTATCTATAAACTCTAGAAGTTCTACTCCATCAACTTTTAAAATCTTATCGTTTTCTTTAATTGGATATTTTGATCCATCAACGATTGAAGGTAAAAGCTTTGTTACTTTATAATAATTTTTAATTCTTTTCCCAGAAAAACCTAAATAAGCAAGTTTACTTCTTCCTGGTAAGTTTGAAATTGGTATATCAGCACTAGTATGAGCATCTTTAAATTCAGCTACAAATTGCATCATTACTTGATAGAATTCTTCATTAGAATATGTATTCATCGCTTTGGTCAAATAATCAGTTTTCATTTTCTCATAATCAAAATTATGAAGCTTCGCTTTCATTTCCCTAGGAGCATAATTTTGATCAAACTTAGAATAAAGCCAGTACATATCTGCTAATTTTTCAGATTGAGTTAGAGTTCTCCTTGGTCCAGGCGAGCATGAGAATACAAATGAAAATAGAATAATAGGTAAGAGTAATACCTTGAGCATAAAACCTCCGAAGATTTAAGAATGAAGAGACAATAATAGAGTCTTACACTAAAGTAAAAGCATGTTAGGAGATGACAGTTATAAATAAGAAATTAGCTGATATCGTGTAAAATTTTCAGTTCTGATCTTTTAGGGCCGTAAGCCAACATTTTAATGGGTATATTTGCTTGATTTTCTAAATATGAGATATAAGTAGAAACTTCTTTAGTAAATGTTCCATCTGAATTAAATACGGCTTTAAATTCACTAAACTCCTTATAGCAAGGTGTCATTTTTGATAAATCAAGTCCCGGATGAGCGACATCTATCATGGAGCCTTCATACTCATAATGAGTACAAATCTTCAATGGTCCGGTATCTACTAAAACATCAATCTTTGTGAGAGCAATTGCTGAAAGATTCGATGCTTGAATTGCATATTTTATCAACGGAAGATCAAGCCAACCAACTTTTCTTTGCCTTCCGGTCGTAGCACCAAATTCTTTTCCTTTTTCCTGAATAATTCTTCCTTGTTCATTATTGAGTTCTGTAGGGAAGGGACCTTCGCCGACTCTGGTTGTATATGCCTTAAAAATTCCAAGAACTTCATCAATTTTGTTGTTTGGAACTCCTGCACCAGTATAGATTCCACCAATAGTAGTATTCGAAGAAGTGACATAAGGAAAAGTACCGAAATCAATATCTAATAAAACTCCTTGAGCTCCTTCAAAAAGTATTTTTTTATTCTCTTTCTGTGCTTGTTTTAAAACTAAAAAAGTATCAGAAGCAAAATTCTTAAGTTTACTCCCTAAGTTAAAGAGTCTTTCGCATTCTGTATCAATAGATGGGTATTCAACTTGGTAGAGGTGTTTAAACAAGACTTCTTTTTCTTTCAGAATCCTTTGAAGTTTTACTTTTAGAATTTCTTTATCAAAAAGATCTTGAAGTTTGAGTCCTCTTCTAGAAGTTCTATCTTCATAAGTTGGGCCTATGCCTTTTCCAGTCGTTCCAATTTTTTGGCTTCCCTTAGAATCTCTAATCTGATCTAAGATCTCGTGATATTTGGTAATAATATTACAATTGATAGAGACGAGAAGATTTTTAGAATTAATATCTACACCCTTTTCGGTTAATCGATTGATTTCATCAAAAAAGACTTCAGGATTTAGAACCACGCCATGAGAGATTATGTTGGTTGAGTTAGGATTTAAAATTCCTGATGGAATGAGATGAAGAACTGTTTTTTCATCACCTACAATAATCGTATGACCAGCATTATTTCCGCCCTGAAATCTAACTACGAAATCAAAGTACTTAGAGAAGTAATCAGTTATTTTACCTTTCCCTTCATCGCCCCATTGTGCGCCTATGATTGCCATTGATTTCATAGTCAGACTCCTTACGATCACTAAAAACTTATCTTAAATAGAATGACATATTAATAGAATTAAGAAAACTAGAAGTGGGAGTTCTTCAAAAAGATTATGTTAAATCGTATAAAGAACTCTTACTTTTTAATTAGAGTATTTTGACACTAGAGCAGAGATTCATTTTCTTTTTTATAAATGCAATAAATGGGATTATTTCCTTTTTTGTTATAGACCAAAAATTTAACTGGATCTATTTTGTAAAAAGATGTTTTCTTGATGACTAAGGTTTCAGGGGAACTAAAAGTAAATTCTGAGATTTGCTCAGCTCTCTTAAGGATTCCTTTTTGCCAAATAGTGTTTATTATATGATGTTTGGTTAAATCAAACTTAGTAATATGGGTAGTGTTTTTATAAATTTCTTTACCTGCTCTGAAGTGATTTGCATAAGAATAAGGAATAATTTTATCATCACTTAAATAAAGCTCTTGGTAGCTAAAATCGTGACCGTCATAATAGACCAAAATGTGTTCAAAACAAGGGTTTATTTTGTGTTTAGAGCTCTTTGATTGATCTAACTTGAAAATGCCTGAAACAACCATAGATGGAAATGCAGAAAATGATAACATTCCTAGTACTAATATTAATTTTTTCATATTGATTCCTTTTTTCCAAATTAATGGAATGAAATTAAAGTAGCTTTTTGTGAATCCTTTCACTTTTGAAGTTCCTTCATTTTTTTCTAGGAATCTTGATGATTCTAAGATTTACCTTGCACGCAATCTCAAAAAATTTAGTTAATTTACGATTTTTATATAAAATCCTATTATTCTTTCGATGAAACTATAACAACTCTTTGAGTTGCAAAAGTGTAATTGTAAATTTTTCAATTTTTAAGTTAGTTCGCAGCAAATTCAAATTTACAAGCACCTTGTTTGACTGATTTACCTTTGACTAACTTCTTCATCTCACCTTCATATCTTAAGAATCCAAAGATTTTGTTTTCAACTAGTGTAAATCTAATGATTGCTCCAGTTTTTTCTTCGTTTACATCTTTTTCATACATATCAAGAACTACAACATTTCTTTTATTTGAAGACTTATCGATACTAATTATTTTAAAATCACCTGATCTGCTAGAATAATTAATTTTCTCTGGCCCATGTTCTGTGAATTCAATTTCAAAGTCTTCAACTGAGTTAATTACCATTCTGTAGCCTGCATTTTTATAAGTATTCGAAAATAAAGGATAGATGAGATTAATTTTCTTCTCATCCAGTTGCTCTCTAGGAGTGTTTTTCCAATCCACAGCACCATCACAATAGATTTGAGAATCCATTAAGGACTTTATATTGATATCTTTATAAGTTTTTTGAGCAATTTGTAATTCTTTAGCTTCGGCTTGAATTTTTATTTTTGATTCATTTACAGAGCTTAAGAGCTCATTACTTTGCTCTTGCATTTCATTGCATTGATCGGATTTGTTTTTTTCACAATCAGAATCTTCCATTGATTGCATGATTTGAGCATTTGCTTTCATTGATTCTTCAATCACATATTTATATTTCGCAATCGCAGTTTTTCTAGTTACTAGTTCACCAAAAAAAGTCTCTAGAGCATTATATGTAATTAATGAATTCTTAGGTATTCCAGATAAGCAAGCTTTTCTCATACTATTGACATCTTTAAATCCCATAGCATTAAGTCTGGGTTGATTAGAGTTAAAATAATCTTGATCAGGATACCAAACCATCCACATAGATGCTGGTACTTCAGAGTAGGTTAAGTTTTTTTGATTTGTATCTTCTGTATACTCTTGGATTCCATCTTTTTTAGCGAAAGGTAGATCTGATTTATTTCCACAAGATATTAATGATAGAATTATTGCTAGTTTTTTTACTAATTTCATATTTACCTCTTAAAAGAAAACGGAAAAGTCCATTGTTGTGATGTTATCCTTGGCCGTATTCTTACCATCTAATGCCATAGAATAGTTAAGTCCGATTTGCATTGGAACTTTAAAAGATCCTTTTTTATACATATTCATTGTATGGAACCTTCCTCCAAGAACGAGGGAACTTAAGCTTTGTTCAGTATCTTGCTCAAGCCACTTATATCTATTGGCTTCATATTGTGTCCCTTCAAAAGTATCCTTAGCTTTATACTGATAGATATAACCACTCATGAGATCAATTTGATCAGTGATTTTAGAGTTTAACGATACTTGAGTTCTAAATTGATCACCTAGATTTCTTTTTACATTTTTATCAACATCTTCAGATAATGATGAAGTTGATTTTTCAGGCACTCGTTCAGAAGTAGTATCAGCAAATTGAATATTATAATTAAAACCACCATAGGCGCTAAATCTTTCACTTATCTTATATGTTGTCCCGATTCCAACTTCATAATCAACTTGCCCATCACCTAGAGGAACATCAATTACTTTATTAACATCTTTTTCTTTCCCAGTAGGTAGTGTAAGGATGTTTGTAAAGCTGAAAGCAAAGTCGTCAGATTTATTAAGAAGGTATCTTCCCATTAATCTGATATCTCCAATTCCTTTTATTCTTTCATTTTTAATAGGCTTATAGCCTTTATTTCTTACAGTTCGTTGGATTGCTGAATCAGTTTTCTCCTTGGCCTCATCATATTTATTAGCTTTAGTATCTAATAGAGTTTTGGAGTAGTCTCTTAGATCATTACTTGCAATAAATCCTCCATCAAACTTCACATCTGCATTTATATAAGGAACAGCAACTGCAAGAGTGAGATTATTACTCACTCCAAGAGCGAATACAGGAGTTGTTGCAACGGCTTCAACATTAACATCCCCAGTTGTTTGGCCGGCTGACATATTAAAATCATTATATCCTTTGGCCTTCAGATCACTTTCGAGTAAAACCTTATCATCCTCATTTTCTAGGCCATCAATAAAATCATCAATAGTAATATTTTTATTGAAATCATCTCCCATTCCAACTTCAGTTCCTGAGTTATTGAACTTATCGTAAGTAGGTAACATCATAATTCTTAAAGACATATTTCTAACATTCTTTGGAAGAACATTGGTACTGTCTAAAGAGTCAGGTCTGTTGATATTTGCATAGCTAACTGCCGAAAATATAAAATAAATAATAGTTAGACTTTTCATTAAATAATCTCCCGTTAGAAAAGGTTCTATCTTGGGAGTGCTGATTTGGGCATTAGCAATTGTTAAGGGTGTTATTTTTACATATTCAAGCTGAAGCAAGGCGTTATAAACCCAATCCTTTGATACTTTAACTTTTAAAAACCATTAGATATCCTTATCTAGACTCTATCGTTCAAGGAAGGAAATGATACCAAGATATGAAATTGAAGAAATTTCTTCAATTTGGTCTTTAGATTCAAAATTAAATTATTTCTTAAGAGTCGAACTATCCTTACTTTCCTCATTAATTAAACATCAAGTTATTCCGGAATCTACCAAGAGTATTTTCTCTAAGAAAATTAAAATCGACGTGAACAGGTCTCTTGAGATTGAAAAAGTAGTGAAACATGATGTTATTGCGTTTACTTCCATGATATCAGAGCAATTAGAAGATCATGAAGCTAAGTATTTTCACTTTGGTGTCACTTCTTCAGATATTATAGACTCTGCTTTGTCTTTACAGATAAAGGATAGTCTAGAGATCTTAGTTCAAGACTTCGAAGCTTATCTAAAATCATTAAGATCTTTAATTGAAAAATCAGAAGATATCCTAGCTATTGGTCGATCTCACGGAATATATGCTGAACCTTTGATCTTGGCCCAAAAGTTTTTATCTTTTTATGCCGAAGGAAAAAGAGGTATTGCTAGGATAAAAAGTTTTATAAAAAATGATCTAAGAGCACAATTTTCGGGAGCAGTAGGGAATTACACTGTCTTAACTCCTGAAATAGAGCAAGATGCCTGCAAAGACTTAGGTCTTGAAGCTGAAGAAGTCTCTACTCAAATTATTCCTAGAGATCGAATTTCTTTTTTAATATCTTTGATTACTCAATTGGCTTCTTCTTTTGAAAGGTTTGCAATTGAGTTAAGGCATTTACAGCATAGTGATCTTTCTGAAGTTTACGAAGGGTTTAGTGAAGGACAAAAGGGATCTTCTACAATGCCTCATAAGAAAAATCCTATTTCTGCTGAAAATATTTCGGGCCTTGCAAGAGTCGTAAGATCGCATCATCAAATTGCTGTGGATAATAATCTTCTTTGGCATGAAAGAGATATCAGTCATTCAAGTGCAGAAAGAATCTATTTGCCAGACTCTTTAGGATTGATTGTTTACATGACTAGAAGAATGACTAAGCTTATTAATGGATTAGTGCTTGATTCTAAAATAATTGAAGAGAAAGCAATAAAAAATCAATCTTGCTTATCTAGTTATTATCTTCATCAGTTATTGTTAACTTCAAATTTATCTAGAGATGAAATTTATAAAAAAATTCAAAAGATTAGCTTTGAACATCAAGAGAATTTTTCCGATCATATGATAAAAGAATTTCCAGAATTAAAGAGCATTGATTTTAATCAACTTAAAAATAGATATAAAACTAATTACTTAAAGGTGAAAAAAAGGGTGATGGGTTGAAAGATTTTTTGAGCTTAAAAGGTTTGAAAAAAGAAGAGATTATGAATCTCATTGATTTGGCCTTAAGGTTTAAAAAATCTGAAATAGGATTTTATTCTAAGGCGCCTAAAAACATTATTAAAGTTTTTCTCGAACCAAGTACAAGAACTTCTTTGTCTTTTGAAGTTGCGGCTAAAAATCTTGGAATAAATATATCGCAAATTGATTCTGGGAATTCTAGTATCTCTAAAGGGGAAAGTCTCTTAGATACTTTTTTAAATTTAGAAGCTCTTGGGTTCGAAGCTGCTATTATTAGAATAAAAGAAGAGGGTCTACTTAAAGATCTATCAGAAAAATTAAACTTGAAAATCATTTGTGCTGGAGAGGGTAGACTTAATCACCCTTCTCAGGGATTACTTGATGGACTCACAATTTTTGAAGAGTTTAATTCTTTAGATGGTTTAAAGATTGGAGTTGTTGGAGATATCAATCATTCAAGAGTGGCTTCGTCTTTAGTAGACTTATTTGAGAACTTTGATTCTGACATCAATGTCTTTCAGCCTTTAGAATTTGGAGATTTAAGAGACCAAAAGTTCCAGCAAATTGATCTAAATCAATTATATGAATCTTCAGATGCTGTGATTCTTTTAAGAAATCAGTTTGAGAGGCATGGAAAAGAACTTATTAACAAAGAAAAATATCTTGATTTATATGGACTGAACTCAAAAAGATTAGAGTTATTAAAACAAAGTGCGATCATTATGCACCCAGGGCCTATGCATATAGGAGTAGAAATTTCTAAAGAGGCCATAGAAGATTCAAGAAGTAGAATTTATCAACAAGTCAAAAACGGAGTATTTGCAAGAATGGCAATTTTAAAAGAGGTTTTTCATGGATAGTTTTATCCTTAAGAATGCAAAAAATATTAAAGGAGATCATGTAGACCTAAGAATATCTGGAGGGAAGATTACTCATATGGGTGAAATTGTTGCTCATCAAGAGAGTGAAATTGATGCTAAGGGTTTACTCATTTTACCTGGATTAATTGATATGCAGGTTCACCTGAGAGATTTTAATCAATCACACAAAGAAACTGTTAAAACTGGAACTGCATCTGCTAGTCGAGGTGGTTTTACTAGCATTGCTTGTATGCCTAATACAAACCCTTGCCTAGATAACTTAGAAACTCTCAATGATCTTCAAAAAAAAATTAATCAAGATGCGAGTTGTAAAGTTTTTCCAATACCTGCAATGACTAAAGACATTAAAGGAGAAGTTGTTCTTGATTATAGTATTTATAAAGCAAGAAATATTATAGCAATCACTGATGATGGAAGAGGTGTTCAAGATGATGAAGTGATGAAAAAAGTTTTTGAGGAAGCAAAAAAATATTCACTATCTTGTATGCAGCATTGTGAGGTGGAGTCCATCTCTAAAGGTGCATCTTTGCATGAAGGAGAAAAATCGAGAGCGCTTGGGATAGAAGGGCAAAGCGGCCTAGCTGAAAGTGAAATGGTAAAAAGAGATATTGATTTATTGAGAGTTGTTGGAGGCCATTATCATGTTCTTCATATGAGTGCGAAGGAATCAGTTGAGCATGTCAGAAAAGCAAAGGCCGAAGGATTAAACGTCACTTGTGAGGTGACACCTCATCACTTGTTACTTTGTGATTCGGATATTCCTGAAAGTGATACACATTTTAAAATGAATCCACCACTTAGATCAATTGAAGATAAAAAAGCATTAAATGAAGCTTTGATTGATGGGACTATAGATATGATTACGACAGATCATGCCCCTCATACTCCTGAAGAAAAAGCGAGGGGATTAGA
>JAHDHG010000078.1 GCA_020631435.1 Bacteriovoracaceae bacterium
TGTTTCAGGCCTTCTCATAAGTTTTACAACTTTTTGCTTGTTTCAATTAATAGAATTTCTTCCTTATCCATATGCTTTTTTAGGTTTAGTTTTGATTGCTTCAAGCGCTGATACTGGAGCATGGTTCGTGGGAAAAAATTGGGGAAAAACCCCCCTATGGAAATCTGTAAGTCCTAATAAAACTCTCGAAGGGAGTGTTGGAGGTGTTGTAATCTCTTCAATTTTTATGATGATTTATTGTCAGTTTTTTATGATGAGTGTTAAGTGGTATTTCATCTTTATTTTTGCAATTTTAGCAATTCTTAGTGCCTTGGGTGATCTTGTTCAGTCTAAACTTAAGAGAAAATATCAGATAAAAGACAGTTCATCATTAATTCCTGGCCATGGAGGAGTATTTGATAGAGGAGATAGTATTTTATTTCTAACTCCATTCTATTTATTGTTTCTCGTTTTTGCGTTAAATTAGTTTGCAGAGTAAAATCTTTTTATGTCTATTTTATCTCAAATTGGTATTTTTCTATTATTTCTTAGTCCATTAGTTTTCTTTCATGAATTAGGTCATTTTCTATTTGCTCGATTATTTGGTGTAAAAGTTGAACAGTTTTCGATAGGCTTTGGAAAAAAAATTTTTGGTTTTAAAAAAGGTGATACTGAATATAAATTTGCTCTTATTCCTCTTGGTGGATATGTAAAGATGTTTGGAGATGATCCTACAAGAAAAGATGAAATTTCACCTGAAGAAAGGTCTCAAGCTTTTAATTTTAAATCGAAGTGGGCTAGATTTTGGATTGTTATGGGAGGACCTCTGGCTAACTTCATTCTTGCTTTTTTTATTTATTTTGGTTTAATTGCGAATGGTGGAAAGGTTAAAAATTTTAAGATTTCTGAAATAACTCCGGAAGCAAGATTGTCTCAACTCGGATTTAAAACTGGTGACATACTAAAAAAATTAAATGGTGAATATATTTACTCACAGGAAGATATTTTCTTTCTAGAAAAAGAAATTAATGAATTTGTTGTAATCAGAGATGGTGTAGATACAAGTATTAAGGTAAATGAATCTATTGAAAAATTATTTGAAGATTATATTCAAAATTCAAAGTACTTGATTGAGAATCAAGTTTTTAATTTAAATGGGAATTCTTTTTATCTTTCAAAGTCTAAAGATTTTTTGAAAGATACTTCTCTTAATGAACTTATTTTATCTGATCTAAGCGAAATTCACTTATTTGATAGTGATAAAAAATATGTTGATTCTTTTGCAATTAATAGTTCTTTAATGGGTGATTTGTATGCAGAAGGATATTATTCACATGATTTAAAAATTGCTGCTTTGTCTGAAAGTTTTCCTGCTAAAGCAGCAGGATTACTTGAAGATGATATTTTGATTAAATTTAATAATGTTAATTTATTAAGTTTTTATGATATACAAAAAGTCCTTAAAGAAGTGAAGGAAACTCCTACTCAGCTTAGCTTCATCAGAGATGGAAAAGTATTAGAGACGACTTTATCAGCGAAATTACTTGATGGAAGTAAAGATGTTTATCAAATAGGAATTAGAAGTTTCATGAAAGTTCATGATTCAGGTGAGAATAATTTAGAAAGTCCAGGTTTGATTAAATCAATTAAGATGGGGGTATTTAAGACATATCTTGGTATGAAAAAAACTTTTGAGGTAGTTATTAAGTTATTCACTGGAGATGAGAAGGTGATGAAATCAGTTGGAGGGCCAGTAGCAATTGCAAATATGGCTTCTCAAACCTTTATGATTGGGTGGAAGCAATTTTTAAGCCTTATGGCCATTTTATCAATTAATTTGGGTATATTTAATTTACTCCCAGTTCCAGTACTAGATGGTGGGCATATAGTACTGCTTGGAGTGGAGGGAATTTTAGGTAGGCCTCTTTCAGAGAAAAAATTGATGATTGTACAACAAACTGGATTGTTTTTACTACTATCGTTAATGTTTATTGTTATTGTAAATGACATCATCAAATTCTTTTAAAAAATTTATTATTGATACTTCTATAGGCTGCAATCTATGGGTAATTGAAAATGATAAAATTCTAGATAGTTTTTTCACTGATGAGAAACCCTCTAAGTTTCTTTTTAAAAAAATCTCTGATTTTTTAGAAAATAATAACTTAGAGATGGATTTAGTGGATAGTTTCTATTTTTGTAAAGGACCTGGATCTTATACAGGACTAAGAATTTCTGATTCATTGCAAAAGTATTTAGAACTTCAAAACCTTAAAGTAAAAACCTATTTTAACTACCAGATATTAAATGTACTTGATGAGAATTATGTTTTTGTCTCTAATGCTTTCAAAGATGAGTTCTTTTTAGCGAAAAAATCAGATAAGATAAGTTATCAAAAAGTAAAAAAAGATCTTCTAAGTGACTATATTTCATCTGAAAAGATAGTATCATTTGACTCATTTGATAGAAATTATTTTAATTTATTTAATGATAAAATTTTTAAGTTCATTAATTTTATAGATAATGAAATGAGTGATGCTAAGAAAATTTTTTATTATAGGACCTTAGAAGAAGAATATTTTAGGAAATGACTTTTTTTGCAATTAGTAAATTTCAAATTTTCATAGCATTGATTGTTATTCTTTTTGCATTTCAATTTTCATTTCTCTTGGGAGGAGTTTCTTTTATTATTTTTGGAGCTTTTCTTATTTTTTTAAGGCGAAGGAAATTTGAAAACCTACCTAAAGACTATCTAGATAATAATATTTTTTTATCTCCGGTTACTGGATGGGTTAAGGAAATAAAAAAAAAGTGAAAATATATCAAGGATTTTGATTCAAACTCAATGGTATCATCCATGGGGTGTATATTTTCCGGCGAATTTAAAAGTTGAGAACTTTGGTTTTAATAAAAAAAGTTTTAAAAGCTTTAATTTATTTAGAAAGAAAAAAATTGAAGTGTTAGAGAAAGAGAGCTTCGATTTTATTCAAATGTCTAATGATTCATTATCTGTAGAACTGAAATTTTTAAACTCTTCAGGGCTTGAAGAGCTTTCTATTGGTGTAGATATGGGAGATGAAGGAGCAACAGGAAGTAATATAGGATATAAATCTTTTGGAGGGTATATTATTATTTCTTTACATGGTAAACATGAGTTAAATATAAAAGAGGGAATGAAGGTATCAGCTATTGATACTTTCTTATGTAAATCATATGAATAACGACTCTAAGAAAATTCACTTTTTTTTACCGAATTTGTTTACAGCGTTAAATATGGCTTGTGGATTCATGGCAATCTTGTCTGCATTTAAAGGTCAATTTTATCAAGCTTGTTTTTTTATTGGGATAGGATGTATATTCGATTTATTTGATGGAAGAGTTGCTCGTTGGACGGGAACACAATCTCAATTTGGTGAACAATTTGATTCATTAAGTGATCTTGTGACTTTTGGTATGGCTCCAGCAATGATTTTTTATCTAAAGTTTTTAGTTAGTTATGATAGGCTTGGAATCGTTTTTGCTTTTATTTATTTATTAGCAGCTGCTTTAAGACTAGCAAGATTTAATGCAAATATAGGTAAAGTATCGGCAGATTTTTTTCAAGGTTTACCAAGTCCAGGAGCGGCACTAGGAATGATTGGATTCATAATGTTTTCGCTAGAGTTTAATTACCCTATTTTAGAAAAAGTCTCTTTTATCTATGTTTTTTTCTATGCTTTTTTTCTAGTTTCAACTATTCCATTCTTTTCATTTAAACAATCAGATTTCATTGAAAGAAATAAGAAAAAAATTTTTTTAATTATATTATTAGTACTAGCTTCAATCTTCCTTTATGAAGAAATTGTATTATTTATTGTTATCAATTTATATATTCTTCTTTCACTGATATTTTTTATTAAAAATAAAAAGAATTACATTTTAGATTCACTAGAAATTGATGAGTGATTATAAGTTTCATTATTTGATAAACTTATCTTACTTCGGTGAAGGTTTTTTTGGCTGGCAAGTTCAGCCAGATCTTCGTACGATTCAAGGCTCATTAAACCAAGCCATTAGTACAGTCATCTCCAGTGATGATTTTCATACTATAGGGTCAAGTAGAACTGATAAAAATGTAAGTGCTTTTTCTCAATATTGTAAATTGAGTACGAACATTAAGATCCCTGAAGAAAACTTAAGAAGATCTCTGAATAGAGTCCTTAATTCTCATGTTTTTGTTAAAGAGATTAGTTTAGTAAAAAAAGATTTTCATCCGATCTTTAGTGATTCAGAGAAGGAATATATTTATTTATTTAAAAATAATGATCCTAAGAATATTTTCGAAAAAAAATTCGTTACTTCATTTTATAGTGAAATTGATATTGATCTAATGATGCAAGGAGCGAAGCTCTTTCTAGGTGAGAAAGACTTTCAGAATTATTATTGTATCGGTACAGAATATAAGTCGACAATTAGACATGTAACTTATTCAGAAATCCTACCTATTCATATGATAGATTTTCCAATCACTCTTTCAAAAAATTGTTTTGCATTTAAAGTTAAAGGAAATGGTTTTTTAAAACAAATGGTACGTTTAATGATGGGTTCACTGGTGGAGTTAGGAAAAGGAAAGAGAACATTAAACGAATTAGAAGGTTCGTTTAATCAAAAGTTAGATCAAAAGCTTGGGCCTGTTGTTCCAGGAAATTCTTTATTTTTAAACAATATCAAATATTTAAACTGTTAGTATCCCAAATATAATTGATTGCATTTCCCCCCATTGTTCTTATATGAAGTAATGTTTTTTCATTAGTAAGATATTGAGAAGGCAGATCTACATCTATAGAGAAATAACTTTTTCTAGGAGGCCAACAATTTTTGTTCTTATTTTTAGATACTATAGGAAGTAAAACTATAGAATACTTGTTTTGTATGATTTCTACATCTTGAACTTCAAAACAATCACTCGTGTTTGTTCCTACTAAGCTCAATGAGTATTTACTTTTTGGAATGATTTTTTCAACGTTAGCATAGATTTTTTCATCTATAAGTGCATTTGATGCTTTTCTAATTTTAAGAGGTAAACGGATAATTGATCTCTTTTTTGTTTTTAAATTAATAGCATTGTTAGCTTCAATTAAATGTACTTCTTGAAGATAGTTTTTTGAAATTGTTAATTTCCCTAAATGGATTAATTTTCTAAAGGGGATCATTACTTTAGTACACCTCGATTGTTGAATGAAAGTTGCAGTAGCACTGATTTCAAATTTTTTTGATCCATCCTCTTGTTCTAATTTTTTCACTTTTACTTCTGGGCTTACATGACAAAAGCTTGGAGTATAACCTTCAACAATAATTTCAATATCATCATTGTCGTCATAGCCATCGGGAAAATAGATGTACGTAATTGGGACATTTTTCTCAATGCTAAAAGATAATGAAGGCAATAACGCGCAGAGCAATGTAATTATAATGATTTTCATGCCTTGTAAAAGCACATTTTCTGATCAGAGTCAATATATTTTCTTGATACGGATCAATCATTATGCTAGATTTAGCCAATTTTATATTTAGGAGAATTGAATGACTTATTCAATAGAGACAATTAATGATTGTACTAAGAAGATTAATTTTAATTTTGAGTCTGTGGACTTAAGTACAGAGATTAACTCAGCACTTAAGGAAAAACAAAAAAGTGCAAAATTAAAAGGTTATAGACCGGGTAAAGCACCTTTATCTATGATTCAATCTTTGTATGGACCTCAGGTTGAAAACCAAGCGTTGTACAGTTTTGTTTCTAAAGAATTTTATAATGCTATTGATTCAGAAGGCATCAAGGTTGTTGGATACCCTAAGTTTTCTGAAACAAATTATGAAGTTGAAAAGAAGAATATTTCATTTGTTGCTGAAGTTGAAACTTTGCCAGAATTCGAACTTGGAGATTATTCAAGCTTTAAGTTTAAAAAAGACAGTGAAGAAGTAACCTCTGATGAAATTGAAGTACTCCGTAACCAAATGCTAAGTTCTAAAAGTGAAATGACTCCTGTTGAAGACCAAACAACAGCTTTGGCGAACGGTTTGTTTGCAGTGATGAATTTTGAAGGAGAAAAAGAAGATGGTGAAAGGCCTGACTCGATGAAAGGAGATGAGTTTCTTTTAGAGATTGGTTCTAACCAATTCATTCCTGGATTTGAAGATGGAATGATAGGCATGAAACAAGGTGAAAAGAAGACCATAGATCTAACATTCCCAGAAAATTATCATGCAGAAGAATTAAAAAATGCAAAAGTAAAGTTTCATGTAGAGTTAGTAGAAATCAAAGAAAAAAAGATGCCTGAGTTATCTGATGAGCTCGTTAAAGAGTTCGGTTTTAATACTGTTGATGAGTTCAAATCTAAAACAGAAGAAAGATTAGTTAATGAGAAGAAAAGAAAATCTGACGAAAAATTACATCAAGAAATTTTAGAGAAGCTTGTTTCTGAAAATAAATTTGATGTTCCTGCAGCAATGATTATGAATCAAGTTGGTGCATTAAAAGAGGAAGCAAAAACCAGCTTGCTCAGATCTGGATTCAACGAGAGTATGTTAAGTGATTATTATAAAAAGTGGGAAGATGATTTTAATACTAGAGCTGACTTTCAAGTAAGATCTGGATTAATTTTAGAAAAGCTGTCAGAAAAATATAATGTCAAAGTTGACGACTCAGATATTGAGAAAAAAATTGATCAAATGGCTTCTATGTCAGGAATGGAGATAGAAAAAATCAAATCTATCTATACAGGGAATGAAAATCTTAAAAGAAACTTGAGTTATGCAATCAAGGAAGAGAAGACTTTTGAGAGCTTTAAAAAAGATATCACTGTAGACTAGAAATATTGTAAAATAATTTCATAACAAAGGATTGTTATGAAATTAACTTGTTTCACTTTATTTTGTTCACTTTCATTATTTAGCTTTGAAGGTATATTTAACGCAAAAGGTTTAGATGTATCGTTAGAGGAAAATTTTTTTTCTGGGAATTTTTCTTCTTTGAGTATTAATAATAATTTTATTCAAGATAACTCTTTTACTATCATCGAAAATAAATTATCTGTTGGAGGCAATACTTACAAAGTTGAGCTACCTAAATTCTTAGTTGATGCTGATGATATTCTAATTTCTGATTCTGAAGTAAATTCCAACAAAAATAATTTTTCTTTTTTTGTTTCAAGTTTAATTTCTACAGAACCTAAGAGTAAAGTCGATTTCAAAAGGTTACGAGCAAACTGCGACTCATTACATGCTGAGCAATTATCTTTTTTTGATTCATTTATTTTAAATTGTCTTAAAAAATCAAAAATAACTTTGGGGGCGGGTTTTTTCGGAAAGAAAAGAGCTTTATTTAAAAGCTCAGTAAGAAATGTAAAGTTGACTTCAGTAAATAACAATCTTGAAGCAACTCTTGATATAAATTACTTTATTTCTGGTAGTGGTAAGATCACAGCACAATCCTCTTATGATCTTTCAACCAAAGTCCTTACATTATCAAAGCTTAATGCAAAGCTTGGATTACTTACTGTGACTAATTTAGTCTTAAATAAGCTATCTGAACTGAATTCCGATATTATCAAAGTTGATTCTGATAAAAAGCAAATTAAATTTTATCTAAAAGATCAAATATAAAAAGTTTTTGATAATCTCTCTATTTCATTAACTGAAAACTGATTTGGGAGAATCAGTAAATAAACACAAGACTTCTGTTTGAATAATAAAATTCCTGCAAAAAAAATTAAAAATAAATCAGCTTTAAATGAGATATCAGGAATATGAGTAGAAACGAATACCACTATTTCATTAAATAAGGCGGTAAATATATTTAAATCAATTTTAAAAGTTAAACTTAAAGCAAATGATATTAGAATCAATGGGTACAAAATAGTAAAGAATAATGTTAAGAAATTTCCAAAGAGTGGTGAAAAAATATTTATTTCTTGGCAATCAATAAAAGAAATAAAAATATTTGAGAAATAAAATAGTTTAATGACTTCGAAAAACTTTCGACTAGAAAAAATTGATCCAAGGAATAAATAACTATAGCAAAAGCTAAGAGGAGATTTAGAAAAATTTCCAATTAAAAAACTAGTTATAAAGGATGTAAAATAAATTGCAGGATTCGAGATTTTAAGTTTAATAAATTTTGAAAATTGGTAGTAAAACTTGATAATAGTGATCCTTTCAAGTGAGAATAATGCATTTGTACTTTGAAAAATAAAAAATAGTCCCAAAGTAATTATGCAAAGCGCTAGAGGTTTTAAATAGATTTTCAAGAGGAAAAGTATTGGCATCAAATGAACTCCCGACGGAGTAAATAAGTGATTTAAATGAAGTCTTTTATACGCTTTCTTTATTCCTCGATTCAAACCTTTTTTATTTCCAGTTATGAAGGCCTTTTGAAGCTTGCAATCTGAGGTATTACATTTTTTGTTAAGATGTAGTTTATTTGATTTGTGCTGGATAAATGAATTGTTAAACAAATGGAGTTTTTTACTTTGAAATGAAAAAAGAGTAAAACTTGATAAAATTATGAATAAATACCTTTTGTTCATTTTGTGTTTTATGCAAAAGAAAAATATCTTTAATGGAGCTAAGTATTTAATATGTCATTACTAACTCAAGAGTTTATTAAAAAATTTGTTATTTCTAGTTTAGAAGAGGATGGGTTTAAAGATAATTTTTTCTATATAAATCAATTGCCTAACAAAACGGTCAATTGTTCTCTTAAGATCAAAAGTGATTTATTGCTAGCAGGACTTCCTTATTTTTTTGAATGCTTCAATGTAATGCTTGATAATCCGCTTGATTATAAACCTCATTTAGAATTCGAAGGTACCTTTTTCAAAAAAGAAGAAAAGAAAGAAATTCATTTCCAACTTCCATTTTCTGTTGCTCTAACTCTAGAGAGGTTGGCTCTCAATCTTTTAAATCGAATGTCTAGTATTGCAACTACAACAAGAGAATTTGTTTCAGTGTTAGAAGGAACAGGGATTAAAATCCTAGATACTAGAAAAACTACTCCAGGTCTTAGAGCATTTGAAAAATATGCCGTTAGATTAGGTGGAGGCTATAATCATAGAATGCATCAAACAGATGTTTGGATGGTTAAAGATAACCACAAATACTTTTTTGGAGGTTTAAAAGAGGCAGTTGATTACTTTAAATCAATAGGTGCTTTTTATAACTCTATGGTTGTAGAAATCCATGACCTAGAAGAGCTTAAACTTGCAATTGATTTAAATCTTAATCATGTTATGCTCGATAATTTTACACCTGAAGATATAAAGAAAGCAGTAACAATTAAGCCTAGCGATATGACTTACGAAGTCTCCGGAGGGTTGAGTATAGATACAATCAAGAACTATGCGATTGAAGGAGTGGATGTGATGAGTGTTGGAAGTCTTACTTATGCGCCAGTTAAAGTAGATCTATCTTTAAAGTATAATAAATAATATGAAAACTACTTACGATGTCTTAATCATTGGAACAGGTATCGCTGGATTAACCACAGCGATTAAGCTTGCTGAAAATAAAGATATTTCTATTGGCCTAATTACTCGTGGAAAAAAACCAGAAGAAAGCAATACCTATTGGGCCCAAGGTGGAATTATTTATGTTGAAACTGATGATGAAAAAATTCAAGCTGATATTCAGTTAGCTAGTAAGAATACCTCTTATGATAAGGCGATTGAAGTTATAACAAAAGATTCTTCAAAGATTTTTAAAGAAATTCTTGTTGATAAAGCAAAAACTGTTTTTAATTCAAACGATGATGGCAGTTTGGCTCTTACTCAGGAGGCAGCTCACTCCATTCCTAGAATAGTCTATAATACCGATGCAACTGGCAAAGCAATCGAGATTTCCTTATTAAAATATATTGACTCACTTGAGAATGTTTCTATCTTAACTGAGTTGACAGCAGTAGATTTAATCACTTCATCTCATCATGGAGTTTCTATTCATCAGAGATACGAAGAAGATAAAATTTTGGGAGCTTATGTTTTTGATCAAAAAGAAAATAAAGTTCACAAGTTTCTTGCTAAAAAAACTGTTTTAGCAACTGGTGGAGTCAATGCACTTTACTTGCATCATACCAATGGCCTTGGAGCCAGAGGAGATGGTCATGCTATGGTAAGAAGAGCAGGCGGTGTTCTTGCGAATATGGAATTTATTCAATTTCATCCAACCACATTTTTTGGACCTATTGCTCAGAAAAGATTTTTGCTTACAGAGGCATTGAGAGGTGAAGGGGCGAAGCTTTTAAATCCTAATGGTGATAGATTCATGGAAAAATATCACAAGTACTTAGAGCTTGCACCAAGGGATATAGTTTCTGATGCTATCATGACCGAAATGATTGAGAATAAATGGGAGTCTGTTTATTTGGATATTACTCATGAAAGTCGTGAACATTTATCAACAAGATTTCCTACTATCTTCAAATATTTGTTAGACCATAAGCTCGATATGAGTAAAGACTTAATCCCTGTAGTCCCTGCAGCTCATTACACATGCGGTGGAGTCAAAACAGATTTGTGGGGGCAAACTAGTTTGAATAATTTATTCGCAGTAGGTGAAGTGGCGTGCACAGGACTTCATGGAGTGAATAGATTAGCTTCTACATCTTTATTAGAAGGTTTAACGTTTGGTTATAAAGCTGCTGAAAAGATCTTAGATGAACTTCCAAATGAAGTAATTTATGACGAAGAAAAATTAAAAAATTGGAATCTTTCTAAAGAGCACTTTGATATGAGTTTAATTAATCAAGATAAAATGATTATTAAACATACTATGTGGAATTATGTTGGTATTAAAAAATCTAGAAACCGATTGCTTCGTGCTAAAGCAATGGTAAGTGAGTTAAACACACAAATTCAAAAGTTTTATAAAGACGCAGTCTTGCATGATGATTTAATCGGATTAAGAAATTCTGTTGAGGTTTGTTACACGATTATTTCAGCATCGCTTAGAGGACATAAAGAATAAAGGGAGAGATAACTCTCTCCCAGGGACATCGTTACATTTTTCTTAATTTAGAATATCTGTAACGAGGAGAAGATTTAATTGTAGTCGTCACGTTCGGTCTAACTAGTTTCCTTTTGTAGTGACTCCTATGATAGCGAGGGGTTGTTCTGTATCTAACTGGTCTTAATCTCGATCTATAATATCTACTTCTGTAAGGTCTATATCTATAACTTACATGATGAGAAGTAGGACAATATCGATCATGAATATGAGTGTGTCTTACTGTAGTAGTCGTGTGTACATGTCCAGAGCTCATCGCTCCACCAAGTAATATTCCAGTTGCTAAGATTAAAGGTTCCATAAGTCCTCCTAATTATTAGGTTTCGCCCGTTTTGGGTCATTTACAGATTTTACGCAGGTCATTGATTAAAGTTCTGAAGTCTTGTAAAATACACTAAGTGACTGAATTTATTAGAAAGCAGGCTGGGCTCTTAGCAAAACCTTTTAAGACGTCGAGCGTAAAACATTTAAGTGATGAAGAACTTATGATCAGGGTTCAAAACAATGATCAGCAAGCTTATAAAGTTCTTTATGATAAGTATAAAAGGCCAATAATGAGTTTTGTCTACAACATAGTGAAAAAGCCAGACATCACTGAAGACTTGGTTCAGACAACTTTTATGAAAGTTTATAGAAGTAGAGGAAGTTTTAGAGACCAATACAAGTTTACGACTTGGCTTTGGACTATTGCTAGGAATACTACTTATGATTATTTAAGAAAGAAAAAAGATCTTCATTTAGAAGACTTTCGATCCGATGATGGTAAAGAGTTTGAAGTTGAAGATACTTCAATATCAATTGAAGAAAAAATGGTCTTAGAT
>JAHDHG010000079.1 GCA_020631435.1 Bacteriovoracaceae bacterium
TCTCGATTTAAAATAAAAATATCTACTCAAAAAACCAGCAGCACCAATCCAGCATAGAGGTATAAGTATAAAAAGTGATATAAATGAATAGCTTAACACCAAATCTTTCAAATCAAAACCTAGTAAATGACAAGAATCACCAATATGTGATCCTAGCTTAATTACATTAGGATCGCATCCACCAAAAGCACCTATCGTAAAAAAACTAGTAAAACCGATCAATGGTGAAATCAACAATAGGAAAGCAAAATAGAGGTATACTTTTATATCACTACGATTTTTTAGAATTAATGAAAAATCAATTTTGAGTTTATAAAATAGAAAAACATAGAGTAAATAGAACATTATTCTTGCAATAATTCTTCCAATAATATCTAAGTTAAAAAGTTCTTCAATGATAAACTCAATTCCAGTTAATTTCCAAAAGAATGGATATAACAGAAGGAAAATATAATTTAGGATAAAAAAGTTAAAAATCTTATATTTACTCATAGATATAATGTTAAAATCTGAAAATTTATTAAATGATATTATAAGATTATATATTAAGGAAAATACTTAGTCTCATCTAATTATCTATTCCAAACAGATTGAATATATTTGAATATATTTATCTCCATGACTGCATTTTTTTAAATATCCAACCACAGAAATAAATCAATAATCCTTCTGCAAAAAGGCACACTATACGAATCAAACTCCCTGTTTCTCTAAGGTCATAGAAAAAAGCTTTCAAACTTACTGCTAATAAAATAACTAAAGCTGAATTCCCAAGAATTTTATCTCGCTTCCAATAAGAAAGAAGTAAAATGATTATTGCATAAAATCCCCATGTAATTGTGACAAACAAAGCACCTGACCAAGATAGTTTTTCTGACAATCGATAAAGACCTAGCATAATTTCTAGATGAGCAAATCCATAAAATAAAATAACTTCACTAGAGAGCTTTGATTTAATTTCATTTTTAGAAGTAAGAATAATAATTGCGCCCAATACAACTAATCCATAAATTAAATTATATCCGAAATTATTATAACTTGATTTAAACGCAATCATGGTCGTAATTGCGCCATAAATAAAAGTTGAGAATAAAATACCTAAAGGCCATAAAAGATATTTTTTAGACTTAATACTTTTTTGTAAACCAAATAAAACAAAGACCCCGATAATTAAACCTACTATCGGTCTATAAGCTATATCTAATAGTTGGAAATAAAAACTATGAACAAAGGTTATAGAAGAAAAAGTAGTAAGAGCAGCTGCACTTTTCAACTCATCTGAAAGAGATTTTTTAGCGAAAAAATAAACTCCTAAAACTACTAGACCTATAACCATTCCTATCCAAGGGGCAATAGCTGGATTAATTCGAGAAACTAGAAAGGATACTGAAATATAAAAAAGTAACAAGAGAGGTAATATTGCTACTCCTTCATCTGAACTTAAGTTTTGCTTGTGATTAAATGAGAAATAAAACATTGCTGAAGCAAAGATAAGGAATTGAATCAATTGTAGGCTAAGTAGCTCAATGTAGTTGTAATCAACTTTAGGATCACCCGATAATAAAATCACTGTAAAGACAGCGAAATAACTAGCAAAGAATAAAATATCCCTTCTTTTAAAAATAATTGATGTGAGTGAAAAGGATATGTTCCAAATGATTAAAAAAATTGAAAGAATTTTTATATTATTATAATCATAACCAATTAGTGGAGCAGATAAATATGTTCCGGCCATAGCGATTAATACATAAATTCTATTACCAGATTTAAACTTTGCAAGTAAAGAAAGAATACCAACTAAGCTTGCACAGATTAAGGCACTATGAGCCGACATCACCTTATGATAGAAAAAAGCTCCTAGCCATGTTAAATGCAATATTGTTGTTCCTGCTCCTGCCAGAATAGCTCCATATTCTTGTTCTGCCCTAGGAAAGAATTGTGGTAAAAAGAAAAAACTTATTCCCGTTGCTGCAGCTAAAATAATTTGCAAACTTGGAGTTAACCAGCCCGACTCAATTGAATTTTTTATAAAAAACACACCTGCCAGGATTACAAATGATATCCCTACCAAAGCTAATACTGATGAGGAGTCAAATTTAAATGAAGAACTTTTTGTTTTCTGAATATTTTCATTCGAACTTAACTTCTTATTTAGATTATTAGTTTTTTCTGCAAACTCTTTAATTTCATGGGAGATTCCTAGATGTTCTTCTATTCTTGTTAATCTATAATCTATATCATTAATGACTCTATCTAGTTTATTCATTTCTAGCTCCGATTTTATATTAATTTAGTATAGACAGATTAAAATTAAAGTACAAAATCAATAAATTGGGCAGATTTCGAATAAAGAAAAGAACTGAGGGATTTAGAAAATCAAAAAATTGATAATAAATTAAGCATGCACTACCATTTAGGTAGTGCATGCTCATCATTAAAATTCCTGAAGAATATTATAATCAATAGTGATTGATCCAATACTAGTATGATCAACAGAGAAATCAATCTCATCTCCAGAAATTATTTTAGGATTAGTTTTATAAATAATTTCATAATCAATTTTTTCAGCTGACATGAATTTTGTTACCTCATCATTTGAGAGTTCAATCGTTTCTTTAAATTCATAATTCAACTGAACAGTTTGATTTTCCATATCAAGATTTATAATTTGCTCAGGAGTAAATTTACTTTGATGAATTTCTTCATCTCCTACTTTTAATACCAAGATCATTTCTTCTGATAACTTAATCTCCTGAGAAGTTTCAAGATTGGTATTACTATGAGTAGAGATATTGATATTCATTGAAACCTTTAAAGACTCTATACTTTCATAGCTATTTAACTGTATCGGTTCAAAATAGTCAGAATAACTCCCTTTCATCTCTTCAATAAAATCGGCCCCAGCAAAATCGCCAAAATATTGAATTCCTATCTCTGATGTATCAGATAATAAAATATTTCTTGTGTTTACTCCGGTTTGATACACATAAGGACATCCTTCAACTTCTTCATATTTAATTGTCGCACCTGCATATTGCTTTTCGACTAAAAGCTTTTGATCATCACATGTAATTAAATTGTACCTCAAATCAAAATATGAAACCTTAGGATTATTGACAAAGCTGATGTTATTATCATTTACAGATCTTATCATGAGACTAGTTAAATTTGGAAAGTTTGAAAAATCAATATCGATGTTAGATAAATCATTATATCCAATATCTAGCCAATTAAGATTTGCTAAACTGGCTAAAGATGATATTTCTACCATCGAGGTATTTTGAGCACTGATCACAGTTAAACTTTGAAGTAAACTAAGTGGTTCAAGACTCTCTACCGGATTATTATTAAAGTAAAACCTTGTTAAGTTTGAAAAACTCCCTATATGTATAAGGTCTGTAACTAGGTTTGAATTCAAGTATAACTTTTTTAAAGTAGAGTTGATCTTTCCTATCTCAATGTCATCTATTTTGTTTCCATTCAAATTCAAATGATTCAAATATGGAAGATCACATGCTATCTTAAAATCTTCATTCCCGAGATTATTAGAAGTGGCCGTTAAGTTTGTAATTGATTTAATCTTTGCCAAGTCTACAAATGATCCAAAACTATTATTTGAAATTACTAAGTTTTTAACCTCAATATCAGAAAGTTTCACCAACGAACTTAGATTTGTTCGAGATAAATTAATATAACTATATTCATGATTTTTTCTTAAGGCCAAGTTTGAACTTGGATCATTGATACATCCATAGAGATCTAAAGACTTAAGTGAAGTCGCATAAGCTAGCTGGAAATAATTAGCAATATCACAATATCTAAAACTAAAAGTAATAAGTGAATGCATATCTTTAAGAGGAAATAAATCTTTTACGTCTGTAGAGTTTATCTGAAGATTATTCAAAGATGCTAAGTCTTTCACTATATTCATATTTGAAAAATTTGTTGAATTCATATTCAAATAAACTAAACTTTTCATATTCACTAGAGGTGAAAAATCTGAGATAGGGTTATTGGAAATATCAAAATGTTGAAGTCCTGAAAAAACTTCAAAGAAATCTAACTCTCTTAGAGTTGTGTTACTAACATAAATATACTTAAGATTTTTTGCATACTGCAACCCTTCAAATGTTGTAATAATTTTATTACTTACATTTATCGAAGATAAGTTCTCCATAGCTTCGACAGTGATTGGACCAGTCCTAATACCTGTTAAATTTCTCACAGCGAGTCTTAAATTCGAATCAGGAATAATAACACCTTCAATTTTTCTATATCGCCAAATATATCTAAGTTTAAACTTTCCTAATATGCCTATATTACCGGATACAATCTGCTTAGAGTCCCAAGAAAAATCTTCAAATGTTCTGATATTAAACTTTTTACTACCTTTACCTTTAAAAAAATCAAACACATGACTAGGGAACTTATATATACCAGAAGTTTTCTTAATATCATTATAACTAGTAATTAACTCCGTTTCCTTTGAATAATCTTTTGATATATCAATTATTTCTCTTTGCTCATCAAATATTTCAACTCTACTATTGTGAATTAAAATTTCTTCGGAGTTCAACTGAATAGAGACGTCTCTTGTATGTTCAAATTCTAAATTTACTGAAAGAAGTTCTTTCTTTCCTTTTTCATCATCAAATAATGGGAATTCAATTTCTTTTGTCTTATCAAGATTATAAAAATTAATCTCTTCTTCATCAGAAATATCTTCGTTATCTTCAAGATCCAAGACTATCTCATCTTTTTGTTCATCTTTAGGATCTGAATTTTCCTCACAAGGAATATTAAATACAATTTCCTTTGAGCCATCAGGTCCAGATTCAGAATTGTAATCCACAATGACCTTATATTCTCCACAAGATAAACTAGAAGAATCTACACATACTGAATAAGGAGATTGAAGAAAATTACTGATATCAATAAAAGCACTTTCTACTTGGTTAAATTCACTTAGTGATCTAAATGTTCCCCCTGAACTCTCAGAGATATTCCTGAGACTCAGTTCATCAACCTCTGCTCCTACTCCAATTGAAAAGATAGGAACTTTTCTATAATTTGAATTCAAACTCCTAATATCATCGACAGTGGTGTCAATTGAATCTCCTGGAAAATCATCTAGAGAATACTCTTCATACATCTGATCATTGGAATTATTTTCTTTACCATCAGTCATAATAATGATTGCTTTTCTTTTTGAATCACAGGCACTTTCAATTTCATCATCAAAGACAAAACGATCTTCTAAAGTTTCATGACTCATTCTTACTCCATCATATAGTGAGGTCCAACCATCCCTATTTAAAAAACTTGAATACGCATTCGTTAATTTTTCAGTAGAATTTATCAGAGGTGATCTTACATATGAATTTGTATTAACTTCTGTTAAAGATATCATGCTACCTATTGAAAAGAGATGATTTGATAATTTTTCTAAACTCTTTTCCACAATCAACCTATGAGATCTCACTGAACCTGAGTTATCAATAACCAATCCGACATCAGATGAAACAGAATCTTCACATTTTATGTTTATCAATGAGCTATTTTCAATTTCAACTCCATCCTTATATTGAGAAATTTGAAAATTTATATTTGAATCTTCACACCCAATTGGTATTCCCTCAGAAGTGACAGGCATTATATCAAAACTCATTTGGTTTTCAGTATGTGCAAACTGTTGTACAAAAATATTACTAAAAGTAATATCATTTGAATTAGACTGTTTTTTCTCAATAGATTGATTTTCATTTGAACCTGAACATGCAAATAAAACAAGTGAAAAAATTAAAAATTTCATAAATCTCCCCCTACGTATATTTAAAGCAAGTTTAGTGCCAAGAGATCTTTCTTCTAGCAAAATATAAAGGGATCTCATCTCTAATATATGAAGGGTTGTTTCAGAATGAAACATAGTGTTCTACATCTCAGATTGTATGTTTACTCTAATGACGTCTTTATATTCACCAGCAGGAAGGTTATCTACGTCTTGATTAACTTCAAATGTCATAGGTACTCTCGAACCAGATGCCGTGGTCTTATTTGAGCTAGCATCTATCATGACTTTGGTATTTCCAATCTCTCCTATTTCACTATTATTGAGTAAAACTTTATAACTAATCTTCTCACCAAGGCCCTCATGCTCTAAGTAACCTCCATTATCACTCTCCAGCCAAATACTATGACCTATATTGGCACTCACAACGACATCAACTTTAACTTGTTCTCCTCTATCAAGTCTTTTAAATCTTGCTGATTCACTTATGGCCTGAGTTGATCCAGGGTTTGTAAGTTCTAAGCTAAATTCAGGATTGATTTTCAAGTTAAGTTTAATTGAGTTAGAATCTTGCTTTTTTCCATCAACACATAAACTAAACATTTCATCAAATAAGTACTCGCCTGCTTTTAGAATTGATTCTCTAGATGAATAGTTAATTTTTATAAATAAATTAGTTCTTAGTTCATTTTGATTATCATTAAATCTTAAGCTAAAAGATCCCTGTCCTCTAGGGGGAAGTAAGTTAGTTAGTGAAGAGTCAGTAAATATTTCAAAATCAACTATATCATTATCAATGATGAACTTTCTTTCAGATAGTCCTTCGCTAATCAATTCAAATTTTTCACATTCAGAATTTATAATATTTCTAGAAAATTTCATCTCTACTCTATGTACTTTAGAATTTAATGAAATGGTCTTCGTATTGAAATCTCTCCAATTTATCACACAATTAGAAAAGCTCTTAATACTACTGAATATTAATAAGACCAAGATCCAATATCTCACTTCCGTTTCCTTTTATTTTAATTTTAGTTTGTGGAGCGTAATCACCAAAATCCATGATATATTCCCCATCAGTTAAACCTTCTAAAAACACTACACCTGATTCATCAGTAAATGCTTGCAAGACACTTTCACCTGATTCGTTTAAAACATCTAGAACAACTGTATCTAATTCTTTTTCTCTATAATTAATTTTTGCCTTTACGATGAAACTACTTTTCCTGCTCAATACAATGGAAGAACCTGATTTATATTTAGGTACATGATAAACACTAGAGTTTTCTACTTCTTCGCCAGATTTAAGATCAAAGTTATCAATTTCAAAGTGATGACCTTTATAAGCAGTTAAATTACTTATTGCCACTGGGATTTTCCCTGCTTGAGCCAGATAACCTCCCTGCCCATCAGGATTAATCTTTAATTTTCGACCTGCTTCAAAATTCTCTAAGCTAAAGATGTTAAAACTTCCATGAATTGGCCTAGAGAATGCAACTTTTCCATCTGCATAAGCAATAGAATGTCCTATTCCACCATTAATATTAACATCATCTGAAAAGTTATTTCTAGATAGATCTATATCAGATATAAATCTAGAATGATCATATGCACCTGCAAGGTTAATACTCTCAAAGTCTTTATCTTTGTTTAAATCTAAATCAATCTGATATCCTGGGAAAGAAGTTTTAGATTGTAAATTTGTATTTATAGAATATTGCTCTTTTGAATTCGCTTCCGCAATCATTTCTAATGGCTTAGATACAGGGTTGAAATTCATTCTCAACGATATGGTGAAATCGTCAATATTATTTTTTTTCTCATGAGTGAAATCTAGGTCAGTAAAGATACTAGAACTCCATCTTTTATTAAGACCTAAATTGATTTTCTGATAATTTTCTTTAAAATCTTTTTGAAATGAAAGATCTAAATTCATTTTTTTATTTAATTTGAAAAAACCACTTGCATCGACTTGCAACTGATCATCTTCTAGATACTCTCCGCCTAAGCTTTTTAAATAGTTTTTGGAATAATAAGTAGCACCTAAACTCAGTGCTTTAAAAAATGATTCATGACTCTTATGGTTTTGATAGAACCAATTTAATCTTCCTGAGTGGGAGCTCTTGTTCTTTTTAGATATTCCAAATGCTCCATCAAAGTTACCAATACTTGTAGAGGTAAAAAAACTACTTCCAATCTTGAATCCATTTTCATTTAATGCTATTTCAGCTGAAATGGTTAAATCGTCATAAAGTCCATAACTTGTAAAACCTCGAAATTCATTTTTTTTCTTTTTATTTTCCTCGCTTAAAGAGAGTGAAAAATTATCTTCAAATAAACTAAACTGATACTCAGAAAATCCCTTTTTCAGCAGTTTATAATTAAATCCTAGATCCATCTCTTTAAGTTCTTTCTTCCCACTGTCATACTCTATTTCAAGTACAAGATTATTCACTCCATTGGGTAATGAAAATCCTTCAATTCTATGTTCTCCAGCAAAAAAATGTTTCTTTTGATAAGTCTTATTGTTGATAAGGACCTTAACCCAAGCATTTTCTTTTAGATAAAAACTATATTCATTAATCTTTCGTGTGATAAAGTTTGGTCGCAATGAATTCTCTTTCTTCAAAGTAATTCCACCACCTCTTTGAGCATTTACAAAACCTTGTATCCCATGTTCAATATCACCAACTTCTATTCTTAAGCCTGATTTTCTAAAATCCTTAGTCAAACTTAAATCGTTGAGATCAAGATCATCACCCAGACTTTTCTGATAGACACCTGAAACACTAAACAAGTCATAGTTTATCCCAAAATCTCCAGAGTAATTATAAATTTTATTATTCAAATTATATTGATGATAATGATTTGTATAAATTGAAAAGGAGTTTTTTCTACTAACTTCCTCAAAGTTTGAGTTTATACCATCGGAAATAGCAATTTTTCTTTGATGTATTTCAGGTATAAACTCTAAAGTTAAATCAGATTCATTTAAGTTGATATTTATTCCATAGGATCTTAAATCATCTATAGAAAAAATTTGTTTCATTGGTAACTTATCTAGAATTTCTTTTTTATAGGTTTCTTTTAATACTTCTTTAATTTTATTAAATTCTTTGATTAAAACATCTTCTTTTTTTATTATTTCTACTTCAAAGAATAATTTATTTGCGATTTTTAAAGTATAGAAAATTTTCTCTGGCTTTTCACTTGCACCAAAAGCCAGCTCAAATAAACTTTGCTCATCATTAGTATCTAAATCTATCGCATAAAAATTAAAACTTAAGATTAGATTCATGATGAGCAAAAGTTTCATTAGATTGAGACTTTAATATTTTCAGCTTTCAAAGCTTTTCCCCTAAACTCAAATGGTATTTCTACCTTTAGGGTTCTTTTTGTTTTTGCTAGTACGCTATATAGATATAGTCCTTTAAGCTCATTTTGGTTTAATCTTTTCTCGTTACCACCAAACGATATTTTCACATATGGATCTAAACATAAGTGATGTTTATTTCCAGAGTTTTCAATATCAATGTGAATATAGTTTCCTTCAATTTTAGTAGAAAGAACCTTAGGTTCTGATTTAAATTCTTCTGGCGCGACATAAACAGAGGCTATATACCGAGAAACTATCTGCATTTTCCCACCACTGAATTTCTTTTTTGAAAAATTCAAAGGGACTTGCTCTACGACAAGTCGAAAAGATTTCTCAAGATTCTGAACATCACCACCCTTCCAAATTACTTTTATATCTTTTTTATTAATTTTTCCTGAATCTTTTGGAAATAAAATTGCTTTCTTGGGATAGATTTCAAAAAGTGATTCGGCTGATTTTCCAAATTTAAGAATATCTTTTTCGTTTCTATATTCAATTGAAACTTTGAGAGCTTCAGGAGACTTGGTCGTGTTAATAGCTGTAAAGTTAAATACTGACTTCTTCCCACTTGGTTCAAGATATCCAACCATTGGAGAGAGTCTTAGAGCTTTTGAATTCAGAGTAAAGATTGTTAAAAGTAAAATAATTTTTTTCATAATTCCTCCCATCAAAAAAAAGAAGGGAGCCAAAAGCCCCCTTCTTTTTGTTTATTCTTTTACTTACCCTCTCCAGGCAGTGAACATGATAGATAAACAACATCTTCATAAGTCCCAGCAGCTTTCTTTGAATCACCAGTCAAAGTGATATCAATTGCTCCACTAAGTGATCCATAAGATGGTCTTTCATCCAACTTTTCATAAACTTGTGGCTGCGCCATACCAATTGAAGTGTTATCGTTTCCTTCTGAAGCGATATATCTTAATTGATAAACAAATTCTTGAGTATCATCTGATAGATGAACCACTTTACTTCCTTTCTGAGATGCAATTTGGATTTCTACTCCACTTGGATCGTTTCCAAATGCCTCCATCTTAGCAACAACACTTTGAGTTTCTCCATTAGCTAAATCAAGAGCTGTAGCTTTTGCAGTAGGATTTACATCTATCTCGCAAAAACTATCCAGCTTACCTCTTAGAATGAAGCTGTCACTAGTTGCTGAGATCAAATTAGTTGATCCTAGGATTAGAGTTGCTAAAATTGTTAATAAACGTACCTTTTTCATAATTTCTCCTTTTATTGGCACTCACCATTGAGTGACACTAATCTATAAAGCAAGTGCTATGCCAAAGCTAAGTTGTTGAAAATACGTATAAAAAAGCAGAAAGATGTTCTGTTCAGGAACACTGTTTCAAAACTTCTGTAAAATGGAACAATAAAAAGGAACTTATGGAACAAGTATTAATATGTGAGGATGACTTATATATGGCCCAAATTGCCGAGAAAGCAATAAAGCAAAAATTGAACATAGATTCAAAAAAAATTCATTCTCTTGAGGATGCTAAAATTGCTAAGGGGAACTTTGACATTATTTTATTAGATATCAATCTTCCTGATGGAGACGGTAAAGACTTAGTCCCATTTTTTCTACAATCTTACCCAAATGCCAAAATCATCATGATGACTGCAGAAAGATCATTTGAAACAGTGAGAGAATGCATGAAATTGGGGGTACATAACTATCTACCTAAACCATTCAAGCTTGATGAATTAACAAGTGCAATAAAAGAATGTTTAGTACCTAAAAAATCAATTAAGAAAAACTCTGATAAGAGTTCCATTATTAGCAAAAATAGCGAACTTATAGAAGCATATAAAATCATTGAAAAAATTAAAAATAAAAATATCAATTTACATATCAATGGAGAAAGTGGAACAGGTAAAGAAGTTTATGCTAAGGCCTTGGCGAAAGCGAGTGAGAAAAAGCTTGTCAGTGTTAACTGCCCAGCAATTCCTAGCAATTTGGCAGAATCTGAATTATTTGGACATTTGAAAGGATCATTTACTGGTGCTACTGAAGATAGAGTTGGAAAATTTGAGGAAGCAAATGGAGGAATATTATTTTTAGATGAAATAGCAGATCTCCCTTATGAAGTTCAAGCCAAAATATTAAGAGTAATTCAAGAAAAAGAAATTGAACGGATAGGATCAAATAAAAAAATCCCTTTAGATATTCAAGTAATATCTGCTAGTAGTAAAGATTTAAAATCAGAGATAGAGAAAGAGAACTTTAGGCTCGATCTTTTTTACCGATTAGCAGAGATCGAAGTTGCTCTCCCAGCATTAAGAGATAGAGCTGAAGACATCGATGAGTTATCCAAGATATTTCTCCTTGAGTTTCATCATGAATACTCAGAAGATTTAAAGGAGCTAGACTCAGAAGCATTAGACGCATTAAAGAAGTATGACTGGCCTGGGAATATTAGAGAATTAAGAAGTGTCATCAGAAGACTTGCAATTTTAAATGATAATAAAATCATCTCTAAAGATGATTTACCCGATTATATTTCTAATATTAAGCATGATCCCAAAGTCATTGATCTAAAAATTGTCTCTAAGGAAAAAGAAGTTATATCAAATGCTCTTGCTCAAAACTCTGGAAATATATCGAAAGCTGCGAAAGAATTAGGAATTGGTACAAATGAAGGGATTGGAAAATACATGGAAATA
>JAHDHG010000080.1 GCA_020631435.1 Bacteriovoracaceae bacterium
CAATTGAGTGAGCTCTTCTTGGAGAGTCTTGAATACAAAAACTTTGAACATTATAGCCAAGTTCTGCCATAGAGCTTGCAGCACTTGCACCGGCCAATCCAGTTCCAACTACTATAACGTTGAACTTTCTTTTATTGGCAGGATTGATAAGTTTCATATCAAACTTATATTGCTCCCACTTATCTTCTAATTTTCCACCTGGTACTTTTGAGTCTAATTTATTCATATTGATACCTTTAATTTAATGTTGAGACGTAGTAGCCATAAACTGAAAGAGCCGAGAACCCAAACGTTAATACAAAACTAAGTATACCACCCAATCTCTTGATAATTGGAGTGTATCGATCATGTCTAAAGCCCATTGATTGAAACGCAGATTGAACGCCGTGAGATAAATGAATTCCCATTGCAATCATCGCAATCACATACCAAGCAGTGTAAATAGGGTTTGAGAAATATTCGATTACAGTTCTATAAAGATCTCTAACAATCACACCATTAAGTTCGTATTCGTAATAAGAGCCATATTTAAAGTTCAGCAAGTGAAGGCAGACAAAAACTAAAATGACTATCCCAGTATAGGGCATAGTATTGGAAGCAAAAGTTGCACCTCGACCTGTTCTTTTTTTCGAGTGATATTTAACAGGCCTTGCTTTTTTATTTTGGTAAGTAAGAGCTGCTGCTAGAAAGAGATGAGTGAGAAAAATCACAAGAAGAATAATCTCAGCAACATAGAGTAATGTTCCTAAGCTCATTAATTTATGAGCGTATTCGTTAAATAGATCTCTTCCTCCAAGTATAAGAAGGTTTCCTAAAAGGTGAGTTTTTAAAAATCCAATTAATGCAAAAGCAGTGAGGCCCATAATCTGCTTCTTTCCTATAGAAGAAGAGAGATAACCTGAAATTCCACCTTTGGCCGCTTGAGTGGTCATAAAATATTCCTAATGATTTTAGTGATTTAGTAGTTTTAGTTTAAAGCAGAGTTTGATTTCTGTATAGAGAGTCTTAATGCATGTTTAAGAATTCTTGCCAACAATTTTGGTCATAAGTTGAATGGTTTCAGAAATGATTAAATTCCATAACTACTAAGAAAAATCTTTAATTTCAGTCACTTACAATCATTTTGTAGATTTTTTAGAATTTTCTTTGAAAGCGGAAGCAATTTATTCAAGTTTCTATCTTAAAATATTATTAGCAAGAACTTTTATTGAGGGAGGAAACAAATGAAAGGACTTATTAAATTTTTTAAGGCCTATCTCAGAGATGAAGAAGGTCAAACAGCGTTTGAATACGTCATGCTTTTAGCAGTTGCTGCTCTAATCGTTTTTAGATTGAAGGGTGGAATTGAAGAAAAACTAAATGGCGTGATTGATCAAGTTTTTGGAAAAATTGGTGAAATTACAGACGGTTTTTAGAAATGAGCTCTATAAATATGTTTATTTATTCATTTATCTTGGTTCAAATCTTCGTGATTGCAATTAACGATGTAAAACATAGAAAGATTTCAAATCAGTGGAGCATAATGAACATAACGCTATTTATAATAATGTTATTTATAGCACCAGAAAGTTATTCATTATCGATGAATACTTTCTTTTATAGTTTAACTTTTTTGGCAATTGGGTTAGTGGGCTTTCTTTTAAGGATTATGGGAGCTGGGGATTCAAAGGTTTTCTCTATTTCTTGTAACTCCGGTGATATGGCATAACTCATTATTCACGGTTTTGCTTTATTCAACTATGATCATTGGTGGATTTAGTTTGCTGACTCAAATTGTCCAGAATTTTGAAAAATTCACAGCTCATGCAAGTATAGGTAATGCAGAGGGTGTTCGCGAATGTTTAGGAGCGAAGTTTCCTTATGCACCAGTAATTCTTATGTCATGGGCATGGATGGGCCATCATCTTTTTTTCTAAAGAAAGCTAGTAAAATATAAAGGTGATCCGCCTTGTATTTATATTCATAAATTTTTCACTATTTGGAATTGATCATCCTCTAGATGGATGTGAAAAAAAAACTTTATTCGATGTAAAAGATTTAAAATCAAGCAAAGAGTCTGAGCTTGATCCAAGTGAACTTAAAGAAACATCAATTTTAGGAGATAGATTAATCAGTTCTATTTCTATGATTCACGATCAAGACAATTTAGGTGCTTGTGTGAATGCAGCACTAGATACGGAAATTAATTATCTTTTAAGAAGAACTTATCATGAAACTCATGACAGAATTCCTTGGACATTAATGCAAGCTTCTGGAAAAGTTGCTGAGGTCTTTGCGATGAAAGACGGTGATTCAAGCCTAAAAGAACTAAAAGAAAAATACAAAACTGGCGGATTTATAAAAGATAACTTCGAGATGCTTCAAAAACTTGAGCAATTTAACTTAGATGTGAATAAAAGAGGGCTCTGTACTCAACCATTTATGGAAGCATTCAATTCAATTAACTACTCAGCGACAGATAGAGATATCTATTATGAGCCTTTTGAGGCAATCTTATTTTATCTTGATAATGACAAAAATCTAGATAAAACAATTTCCCATTTCCCTGGAATGATTATTCCCAACCAATGTGAGGGACTTGAAAAAGATTCCAAGTTTTCCTGTATATTGACGGCACAACTTTTATTGTTTTCAAAAGAATATTGTAGAGATTTAGATTTTAAATATTTAGACGATTTAAAAGCTATAAATTTAAGGTTAATTGTTGATGAGATTTTAAAAGATGGTTACAAAACTTCTGCATTTAATTTTCTTCCAATTTTTGAAGCTCCACTTAATTGTGAAGGAAGATTTAGTGCAAGTTCTTTATTTGAAAATTGGAATTCTAATGATGTTTTTACGTTTGAAATAACAAAAAAAGATGGTTCAAAGAAAACGATCGTTCTTCATGAAGATCATCCTGATAGTATTAGATGTAGAAGAAATTATCCTCTATCTCAACCAAAAAGAATTGATAAATGCATCACTGAAGCATTAGATGGTAAATGCTCTAAAGAGAATCAATGTCGAGAGATGTTTGATTTTCTAGAAGATGCAATTTCGAACGAGAACTTACTAAGAAGAAGACCAATTACTTTCGCAGCTGATATGAGATTAGTTATGGATGCTAGAGGAATGTTATCAACTGATCCAAGCAGCATTGAAGAAGGTGGAGGTCATGCGATGGTTGCAGTTGGTACTGCTAGTTGTGAAAAGAATAATAGAAAATGCATTTTGATTCAGAATTCTTGGGGAAATCAAGAAGCTACTATTGATGATTTGTATTTAGAAGATTATGAAGAATTAATAGTACAAAAAAATGCAAAGTTTAAAAAACTTCATGGAGCCAAAGAATCTATTGAGGAGCTAGAGACAATAGAAAGAGAAATGATTAGGAAAGCTAAGTTCCCTGCATTTAATATTCTTCCTTATGAAATAAAAGCTGATGGAAAAATGGATTATTCTAGATTCTGGGCATGTGGTGAAAAGCTATTGAATAAACATGTTCATAATTTTAATTATCTTCGACCGGCAGGTTCAACTAGCTACTTCCCGCAAGATAAAGAGTAAGGCTAAATAAATTATTGTTAATTAGACATTTATCTAAATATTTATTCTAATTTTCTGATGAAATTACTTTGTCTTTTGTTCTCATTTTCTATTTTTGCTCAAAATCAATGGAGTGAAAATTATGAACTGAAAAATAATGGTAAGTGGGCGCTAGAGAATAGAGAAAATCCTTTTAATTTATCTGAGCAAAATTTTAACGACTACAATCATCAAGGTAAAATTCATGCTTCAAGTTATCCTTACGATCAGACTGAATTATTATTTCCTTATAAGATTTTTGAAAAAGCGTTTAATGAAAGACAGGTCTATAACCCAGTGATGAAATATCTTTATTGGTTAGCAAGAAAATCAAGTGGTTATAAGACCAAAGAAAAGTTTTTTCAGGGGATAGGTATGTACACTTATCCAAAAAATAAAAAAGATAATTATTCACATATGCCTCATACCAAAGAAACTAAGATGGGATTGCCTCTAGGAGCTTCTTTAATAGAGCAAAACAAAGCTCAAGGTCTTACTTTTGGATGTGCGAGCTGCCATTCCGGAAATCTCTTTGGGAAAAAAGTAATTGGGATGACCACAAGGTTTCCAAGAGGCAATTCTATGTTTGTTGATGCCAGGAAAATGAGTCGATTTTATGATCCTATTATTGGGAAAGTAACATTTGGTTTAAATAAAGCTGAAGAGAAAATGCTGACTGGAACATTGAAGAATCTTAAGTGGGTAAGAGCTAAAGATCCTATGGCATTAGGCCTAGATACTAGCTTGTCTCAAGTAGGTGCGAGTCTACATTATAGAGCGAAGGATGAATTTGCATCAAAAATAGATCAAGGTGATTTAGAAAAACATCCACTGGAAGTTAAAGCAGCTGATTCCAAGCCTGCGGTATGGTGGAATTTAAAATATAAAACAAGATGGTTATCTGATGCATCTCTAAGATCTGGGAATCCAATTTTTACGAATTTTATTTGGAATGAAATAGGAAGAGGAGTAGATCTTAAAAATCTTGAATCTTGGTTTGAAAATAATGAAAAAACAATTCAAGAATTAACAACAACGGTTTTTGCTTCTAAAGCTCCAAAGTTTTTAGATTTTTTTGATGAATCAGATCTAGATCTTCAAAGTGCAAAGAGAGGAGAAAAAATTTATAAAATAAGCTGTCAAAGATGCCATGGAGTTTATATTAAAAATTGGTCTTTAAATGAAGAGATGAGTTTTAAAGAATTAGTCCAAACGAAAGAAGTGAGATATCACAAAAAGACTATCGTTAAAGATGTTGGAACTGATCCGCTAAGATATCAAGGGATGAAGTATTTTTATAAAGATTTAAATCGATTAAGTATTTCTAAGAAAAATAAAATCATTGTTGAGCCTCAAAAAGGTTATGTCCCACCTCCATTGGTTGGGATTTGGGCCAGATGGCCATACTTTCACAATAATTCAGCACCTACTCTAATGGATGTGATTTCTCCAGTGAGTTCAAGGCCTAAAAAATATTACGCGACTGAAGCAGATGATAAAAATAAAGACTTTGATAAAACTTTAGTGGGCTATCCAAGATTTACTGAATTGGATAAGAGGAAAAATAAAGACAAATATCATCTTTTTGATACTTCTAAGGAAGGGATGAGTAATACTGGACATGATCGGGGGATCTTAGTCGACTCTAAAGGAAAAGAGTTATTAAGCACTCAAGATAAGTTAGATTTAATTGAATTTTTAAAAACTCTTTGATTGGACACAAGCAAAAGAATTTGAGATTCTCATAAAACCTTAATAATTAATGCTCAGGTGGTGGAATGGTAGACACGCTACGTTGAGGGCGTAGTGGGCGTAAGCCTGTGCTGGTTCAAGTCCAGTTCTGAGCACCAATAATCATAGTAATAGAACTCTCACAATGTTAATATTTCTTAAATTCAATTTTCGGGGAGATTTCATGAATTTTATGAAAATTATTACCTTATGTATTGTCATCTTATCATGTGACAGCAGCAAAAAAACAAATACTTCAATCTCAAACTCAATCAACCCTAACTCAGAATTTAGGATCATAGGATTTACACCCAATGAATTTAATGGGGAAGCAGTAAAAGAACTATCCATTCTATTTAATGAGCCTGTTGTCTCTATAGATGAACTAGCGAAAGAAAATCTTGAGATGCCTATTGATATTTGGCCATCCATTGCATGTAATTGGAAATGGCTTAATGATAAAACTCTTCAATGTTATTTAGAGGAAGAGCTTCCTAAAGCACGAACTTATGATGTTACTATTTCTGATCAAATTAAAAATCTCAATGGAGATAAGTTAGATAAGAAGTATAAATTTTCTTTTCAAACTGAGGGCTGGAAAGTCTTTGATCATGAAACAAACTTCTCTCAGCCAGATCTTCTAAGTGTGATATTTAATTTCTCTCAAGAAATGAATACCTCTACATTTAGCCTGATCGAATCAACGTGCGGAGAGTTGGATTATGAATACATAGGCAAAAATAAAGAAAATGAATTCCAATACAAATTTAAATATAGAGAAAATATAGGCTTAGCTAAATATTGTAAGATCACACTTCCCGAAAGCCTTAACTCTATTCATGGGAAAAGTACTGGTTTGAAATATGAAATGAGTTTTACTACTTATCCTGAGTTTTCTGTCGAGGTTAAGTGTGAAGAGATTGATTCAGTTAAGTCTAAAGACTTTTTACAAGTTTTAGATAAATGTGATCCAGAAATAAGTATGACTATGTCTTTTTCTACACCCGTTAAATCAACTGAGTTACTTGCAAATATCAAGGATGAACCTAGCTTTGCTTTTAATTATTCATACCCAACAAAAGATATGCTAGAGAGTTATCCAGAAAATGAGCATAGAGAAATTCATCTGGGGAGGCCTAATAAAGCAAACTTTGAAGCATTAGTGGATGTTTCTGAGTTAAAAGATATATTTGGAAGAAACTTAGTGAGTACTAAAAAAGTAAAGTATAAGACTATAGATTTTTTTCCTACCTTTAAGTTTGAAAATGAAGTTACTGTCCTTGAAAATGATGGCAAATCTAAATTCTTCTTCTCTTCTAGAAATGTTTCAGAACTTTTAGTTGAATATAAGCTCATTAAAAGCTTAAACAAAGTAGATTTTTGGGAAGCCGTTGATACAAGTTATCGAGATTGTCCGGCAATTGATGAAAGTTTTTACAATAAAAAGAAACTGGTTAAGGCCAACACTAGTTCTAATAAAGCGATGGAATTTCCTATCGAATTTGATGAAATCATCAACGGTGAAAAAGGAATTATTATTGGTAGAATATCATCTTTAAAACCTAAAAAAGATGTGAATTATATTAAAAGAAATTATTCATCTATCGAAGATGATTGTGAAACTTTTATGATTCAATACACAGATATAGGAATAACTTCTAAAATAGGATATTTCTCTACTGATATTTGGGTCAATGGAATTAAATCTTCAAAACCCAAGAATAATATCAAAGTAAAAATCTTAAGTGAAAGTAAAGTTATAGCGGAAGGAACAACTAATTCAGATGGATATGTGAGTCTTGATGGGCCGTCTATTTGGGATCCAAAAAGAGAGATCGAAAAAGAGTACGATGATTTATTTATAGTTGCTGAAACAGAAAAAGAGATATCTATTCTTCCAATGTATCATCATAAAACTTTTTCTTCTTGGAGGTTTGGAATAAACTCAATGGGACCTCTAAGTGTGAAAAATAATAAAATTATTCACACCATTACAGATAGACCGATTTACAGGCCTAATGAAAAAGCTAATATAAAAGTATTCGCAAGGAAATGGTCCCCGAGGTCGTTTGCACTTTCACCGGCAGAGAAAATTACTATAGCCATTAGAGATTCTTATAGTGAAGAAGTTTTCAAGAAAGATGTTAAGCTCAATAGTTTTGGGACTGCATCATTTGACTTAGAAATAGGTTCTGATTTTAGGACAGGTAGATACTCAATCAATATGATTAAGCCAGAAGCAAAGCATGTTTGGGATAAATATATGTGGATTGGAGGTTTTCAAGTTCAGGAATTTACTCCACCAAGCATCAAAGTCACTCTTGATCCTGTTGAAAAAAATAAGAATGATTTTAAATTCAAATCGAAGGTTGAATACTACTTTGGAGGAGGAGTTAGCAAGGTTAATGGTAAATATAAATTAACATATCAATCATCTAGATGGAGAGCTAAGAAAAAATCATTTAAAGATTTTTCTTTCAGTGCACCTTTCAAAAAAGATCAAGAGGAAAGTTATTTTAGATCAAGTTCTATCCAAATATTAGATAATGGTGAGATTAAGTCAGACGATGAAGGATTTGCTGAGTATGTAATTGATTTGGCAAAGAAAGAATTAAAATCTTACGGTGTTTTAAATTATGAAGTAAGCTTTCCTGATGATAGAGGTAAAGATGTTGCTAGCAGAATCAGCTCATTCTATCAATATGGAGATTTTAATATTGGGATAAATTTAAAAAAATGGACCTATCAAAAAGATGAAAAAATTAATCCGCAAGTTGTTATTCTTGATTACAATGAAAATTTAATTGATGATCAAAAAGTTACTCTCGAGCTATGGAGTAGAAAGTACAATACTGTAAGAACTAAAACTCAAGGGAGTTATTATGGTTATGAAAGTCAGATAAAAGATAAGTTGCTGACGACTTGTGATTTTAAATCGACTAAGGATTATAATAGTTGTGATTTATCTTCAGAAACATCTGGGTTGCATTTCATTGTAGCAAAATCTAAAGACAAGTCTGGTATAAAGGTTGAGTCATCTTATGGCTTTTACATTACTGGATCTGATTATGGATCTTGGTATCAAGGAAATAAAGATTTAGTTGAGGTTATTCCGGATCAAGATAAATATAAAGTTGGAGATACTTTAAAGTTATTAATTAAAAATCCATTTAAAGATTCGACAAGAGCTGTTCTGACTTATGAAAGGTTTGGAGTGTTAAAATACTTAGGTGTGAATCTAACTGGTGGAGTTGAAATAGTGGATGTTCCTATAGATTCTCCTGATTATGCTCCAGGCTTCTTTTTGGGTGTTCAGCTTTTTAGAGGGAGAGTATCAGAGAAAATTGAAAACAAATTAGATCTTGGTAAACCTTCATTTAAAATAGGGATGGTTAAAGTAAATGTTGAATATCCTGATTCAGTATTAGAAATCGGCTCAAGCTTAGATAAACTGGAATATGAGCCAAAAGATGAAGTCACCTTAAACCTTGAATCCTTGCAAGGTGCTTCAGAATTAGCTGTAGCTGTAGTTGATGAAAAAATATTGGCAGTTGCTGGTAATTATAAAAAACATTTTAATTTGCATGAAAAGTTTTATTCCATTGATGGATCTGAAGTTAAAACTGCAAATCTTTTATCTTATCTTGTAGGAAGAAGACATTTTGGACAGAAAGGAGCGAACCCTGGTGGTGATGGTGCTGGATCAGCAAATTCTGGAGCAAGAGCTGATATACTTCCACTCGCTTATTGGAATCCGTCGGTAGTAACTGATGATTCGGGTAGAGCTCAGGTGAAATTTAAAATCCCTGATAATCTTACTACTTGGAAAGTTTTAATTATTGGTGTTGATAAGAAACATAGGTTTGGTTTTAGTGAAAATTCATTTATCTCTAAAAAGAAAGTGATGATAGAGCCTGCTCTTCCTAATTTTTTAACCGAAGGTGATGAGTTTAATCCTAGAGTAAGTGTTTTTAATCGCTCTGGATTAGATTCAAATATAAATACTACTTTGAGAACAAATCTTTCTCATGAGGAAATGAAAGATTCTAAAATTAAAGATAATGATAAATCCACAATTGATTGGAACCCAATTAAAGTTAATAAGGCCGGGGATTTAGAAATAGTTTTTGAGTCTAAGCTTAAAGATGGGCCTTTTAAAGATATTATCAAGACAGTAATCCCTATTATTGCTTATGAATCCTATGAAGTTGTTGCAATTAATGGTTCTAATTCATTAGAAGAGACTAGTATCAACTTTAAAAAAGTAGAGGATTCGAAAGATGAGAAATCTAAAGTAGAGTTATTTTTATCTTCTACTATTCTCAATCAAATTGAAGATTCTGTTAAATATGGTGTGAACTATCCATATATTTGTTGGGAGCAGACCATGAACAGAGCACTTGCTTATTTTTACTTCCATCAATTTAATGATTATTTCACTGATGAATTTAAATCTACCATTACTGATCCTTTGAAAAAGACAGAGAAGTTGTTAGAGAGAATTGTTGATTTTCAATCTGCTAATGGCGGAGTCGGCTTTTGGAAAAAAGATGATCGTTCAGTGAATCCTTATTTAAGTGTTTTTACTGCTTACTTTTTTAAAGTGTTAAAATCTAAAAACGTTGAAATTCCAGAAAATGCTTATAAGAATTTACTAAATTATATTCATAAATTAGGTATAGGCGAGAATGATTCTTTAAACTCATTAGAGCTTAAAGATAGAGTAGATATTGAAAGTATGATTGCTTATGTAGATGAAAAACTTCCTAATAAAGATTCTTTTATTACCGCTCTTTTAGAAAAAGGTGATATTAGTAAATTTGCTCTTTCATTCTTGTGGTCAGCTTCAAAAAATAGTGATTTGAGAAACAAGATTAAAAAGAAAATATTTTCTGATCTTGATGTCACATCTAATTCAATTCAATTAAAAGATGATCATAGTTCATATAGAACACTTTCTGCTTCAGAAAAAACTCAATGTTCAGTCTTAAGAGCAGGTTTAGAGAATGATGAATCTAAAGTGATTGTTTCAGGATTAGTCAATGGAGTAGTGAAAAAACTGAATTCCAAAGGACATTGGGGAAATACTCATAATAATATGTATTGTATGATGGCGCTTGAGGATTATTCTAAATCTTATGAAAAAGAATTTCCTGAGTTTGTCGCAAGTTCGAACTTAGAGCCTGAGAAAAAAATTAAAGTCAAAGGTTATCAAGCTAGTGCTGATGAATATTTTAAATCTAAAGCGTCTGATATAAAGAGTGATACGATTACGATTTATAAAAAGGGTAAGGGGAGAGTGTATTACAAGCTAAGATATACTTATCTACCTAATCAGATAGATTTTAATGAAAAATCTAGAGGAATAGGTCTTTCTAGAGAATATTTTGTAAAAGAGAAAGATAAGTGGAGCAAACTTAAGTCTAAAGCAACTATCAATAGAGGAGATATTGTAAAAATAAAGCTTTCTGTAAAATCTCCAGGCCCAAGATATCATGTCGCTCTTAGAGATTATCTACCAGCTGGTCTTTCACCCTTGAATACTGCTCTTGCAACCACTGCTCTCTCAGGTATTGAAATTGATGATGAAGGTAGTTGGTGGAGTAGATATTACAATGGTGGCTTTTATCACTCTGATATTAGACTAAGAGGAGCAATGTATTTTTCTGATTATTTAACAAATAAAAATTACGAAAAAGTTTACTATGCTCAAGCAATTGCTTCGGGGAAGTTTAATGCTATGCCTGCTTTAGTAGAGGAAATGTATGCTCCAGAAGTATATGGTAAGAGCTCTAGCTTTATTATTCATATTAATAATTAGTCTTGTTTGTGCTTTTGGAATATATCCAACTTTAGATTGCTCAATAAATGATATAGATAATAGTTTTTATGGAAAGACTTTCCTTGATAGATCAGGGAGAGTTTTTCATCAAAAGCTTAGTGAAAGAGAAGAGAAAAGTTTTTTTTCTTCCTTAGATGAATTTCCAGATGATCTGAAAACAATAGTGATAGCTTCAGAGGATAGATATTTCTATAATCATTTTGGATTTAACCTTGCCTCTATAGCAAGGGCATTTATTGATTTTGTGAAAAATGGAAAATTTTCTTCTGGTGCCAGCACAATTGATATGCAAGTTGCTAGGATAATTTGGCCTAAACTTAGAAAAAGAAAATATAAGTTGGCCCAAATATTTCAGGCCATTAAATTAAATATTCACTTTTCTAAAAAACAAATCCTGTCTTATTACTTAAATACTATTCCATTCGGGAAGCAAGTTATTGGCTTTCAAGAAGCTTGTAGAGCATTCTATTCTGTTAGATGTC
>JAHDHG010000081.1 GCA_020631435.1 Bacteriovoracaceae bacterium
GGGAAAATGATGTTACTTGACCTTGATGATGGTTATTTAACAGTACGAGAAGCTTTTAATAGAGGGAAAAATTACAGTTACTTAAATAATGATAAGTGCGAGAAAATTCCAAAAGATTCTCCCGATTTTGAACGTAAAATGGGATCAGCACATATGTTTTTAGGATCACAAAAAGAAGTCACTGAGATAGCTAAAGCAAAGTGTCCCTAGGTCCCTTGATTGTTGCATAATGATGTAAACAGTTCTTAAAGTATTATAAACATATATTTATTTTCTACTTTTGTTTGAAAAGGTATTTATAAAAATGCAAAAAGGAAAAAAATGAACAACTACATCAAAAAAACAAAATTTTCAGAATTCTATCAATACTATTTAAAAGAACATTCAGATATCAACTGCAGAAGATTACATTTCGTAGGAACTTTCCTCGTTTTTTGTATTATTGGATATATGATCTACAGCAAAAGATCTGACATTTGGTACTATCTTCCTCTTTGTGGATACAGCTTCGCTTGGATAGGTCACATGGTCTTCGAAAAAAATAGACCAGCAACGTTCAAGCAACCATTTTATAGTCTGATTTCAGACTTCGTCATGTTCTTTGATATCTTAAGAGGAAAAGTAAAAATCTAATTATCTAAATAAGATTTTAAAACTTTTGATCTACTTGGATGTCTTAGTTTTCTAAGTGCCTTAGCTTCAATTTGTCTGATTCTCTCTCTCGTTACGAAGAAATCCTGTCCAACTTCTTCAAGAGTGTGATCAGACTTTTCACCAATACCAAATCTCATTCTAAGAACTTTTTCTTCTCTTGGAGTAAGAGTAGCTAGAATTGATCTTGTTTGCTCTGAAAGAGTGACACTCATCACTGCATCTTGAGGAGAAATAATTTTCTTATCTTCAATAAAGTCACCAAGAGAGCTATCTTCTTCTTCACCAATTGGTGTTTCAAGTGAAATTGGCTCTTTAGAGATCTTAAATACTTTTTTGACCTTATCTACAGATAAATCCATTCTTTCAGCGATTTCTTCTGGAGTAGGTTCTCTACCAAGTTCTTGAACTAACTGTCTTGAAGTTCTTGCAAGCTTATTAATAGTCTCAATCATGTGAACTGGGATTCTGATTGTTCTACCCTGATCTGCAATTGCTCTTGTAATTGCTTGTCTGATCCACCAAGTAGCATAAGTAGAAAACTTATAACCTCTTCTGTACTCAAACTTATCAACAGCTTTCATCAGACCAATATTTCCTTCTTGAATAAGATCAAGAAATTGAAGGCCTCTATTGGTATATTTTTTAGAAATTGAAACAACAAGTCTTAAGTTTGCTTCAACTAACTGGCTCTTTGCAAAGTCTGCTTTTTCTTCACCTTTAACAATAATATTATAAACCGCTTCGATATCTTCAAATGCCATTCCAGCATCCATTGATAGTCTTTTTAGTTTTCTAATAACATCTTCTTGGTTTCTGAATAATTGTTCTATCTTTCCATCAGAAGTGTATAGTTTACGTGCAAGCTTTCTTTTAAAAGCATCATCTTCAATGACTTTCTCATACATTTCTTTGTAATGATCAGCAGATTTAACTTCTAAAAATTTATAAATTCTATCTTGTTGAGCATATAAGTCTTTAAACTTTAAATAATAAGATTTAACAGGTTCTGTAAAAGAGTTAATAATTTTTCTGTTAAAAGTTAACTCTACTAATGCTTCTCCTACCTCGTTAAGGGTATTTTTTTGAGCAGTATTCATTTCTTTTAAAGTTCCGTCTTCGTTTATAATTTGATCAAGAACAGTTTGAAGCTTTTCACAAGTTGCAATGATTGTATTTTTAACTTTAGTGATTGCAGACTTTGATGATTCATCATCGAGGCCTCTAACTAAATCTTTAGTGAATTCATAATGATCTTCAGCGCTTAATATTTTCTCTTTCAATTTAACAATTTCTTTGAGAGCGTGAGCTGATGCTAAAGATGATTGAACAATCTCTTTTTCACCTTCTTCAATTTCTTTTGCGATCTTAACTTCTCCTTCTCTCGTGAGGAGAGAAACAGATCCCATTTTCTTAAGATAAAGTTTAACAGGATCAGTGGAAGACCCTTTTAATTCTTTCTTTTCTTGAGCCGAAAGAGTCTCTTGAACTAAGTCAGTTTGAGAAACTTCAGAGTCTGACTCATCTTCTTCTTGAATAGTTATTCTTGCTGCTTCAATTCTTGAGAGAACTTGATCAAGTAATTCAGGTTGAACAACATTTGCTGGTATACAATCATTAATATCTTCTGGGGTAAGATAAGACTGCTCCTGACCTTTTAATAAAAGTTTATTAAACTCTCTAGAAACAAAAAATTTCTCTAAAACTGCCATATATATATTCCTTAAAACTTATGATTTTGAATTTTTATATTTGAAATCTCTTTATTTAAATCCATGATTTTTTGATCAATAATCATCAAATCTTCTTCCTTAATTGTTTTGGATCGAGTTTCTTTTAAACTGTTTTTTTCTCTAATGAGAAACTCCATCTTTACTTTTGTTCTTAACTCTTTGAGGTACTGACTTAGCTTTGATTCATCAGTCTTTGCAAATGAAAAAGTCATCGAATAAACGAAATTTTCAAATACTTTACTGTATCGGTTGGGTTCATCAAAAACTTTAAATAAAATTTTTGAGAGCTTCTCTTCCGATATTTCTTGAATTTCTTGTTTCCCCCAGTCAAAAACAAAATTTTTTGTTTCATTATTTTTAACAAAATCCAATATTTCTGTAAAACCTGTTTCCTGATAAATAACGGGAAATTGGAATAAAGATCGCAAAATCCAGGTATCGATTTTGCAGGGAGTTTGGGCTAATTGTGCGTCGCGCTCTTTTGCGCCTTCAAATTCAGGGTAATTTACTTCTTGGTTAACTGTAGCTGTATCTTGTTTAGCTATGGCCTTAGGCTTAAACGAGTTATTTTTTAGACCTTTAAGAAACTCTTTATAGTTTTGAATAATAGTTTCAGGATCTGAAGATAGGCCCAAATATTTTGAAGCATTGATAACTCTCTCGTGAGCACGAAGATCGTCTCCAAGCTTTGATACTATTTCATAGACTTTATTTAGAGCATTAATTTTTAAATCAGTATTGGCCCCAAAGTTCTTAGATGTCTCAATTTCAATTAGTTGGTCAATAAACGCTTTTGCATTATCGAATCTTTTTTGAAATTCTATTCTGCCTTCCTTAATTAAAAACTCATCAGGATCCTTATGGGGAGATAAATCGATAATTTTTGCAATTTTTCCATTATGAAGTAGAGTTTGATTCACTCTTTTAGATGCAAGAAATCCCGCTTGATCGTTATCAAGGCAAAGATAGATTTCAGAGGCAAGGTTTGAAATTTGTTTTGCTTTAGCGTCCGATAAAGCAATTCCCATAATTGCGACAGCATTTTTAAAATTAAATTGATGAAGTGCTATAGTATCCATATATCCTTCAGTAAGAATGATATTCTTACTGTCATGAACATTATTCTTTGCAAGATTTGATCCATAAAGTAGGAATGACTTCTTAAAAATTAAAGACTCGCCTGAATTTAAATACTTAGGCATCTGTCGATCTGTAATTGCTCTTGATCCGAAGCCTACAACTTGAGATCTCTGGTCCCAAATAGGGAAGGTTATTCTGTTTCTAAAGGTGTCATAAAGGCCACCTTTTTTTCCTTTTTTAATAATACCTATCTCTAAAGCAATATCGATGATTTTTTCTTTTGGGTTTTCTTTTTGCTTTTTTTCTAAAAATTGAGTGAGAATATTCTGATCATTAATAAAACCTATTCTAAATTGTTCAGCAATATTTTGATCTAATCCTCTATTTTTTAAAAACTTTAAAAGTTCATGATGTTTCGTTTTTCTAGGGTAGGAAAAATAGATTTGATCAGCAGCATCTAAAACTCTTTTAGCAAGTTCATACTTTGGGTTAGAACGTTTTTTTTCATTTAGCTCTAAATCGATGTTAAATAGCTCAGAGAGCTCTTTTAAAGTTTCAATGAAATTTTTATTTCTAAAATTACTGACAAATTTAATACTGTCACCAGACTCTTGGCAGACAAAACATTTATAAATTCCTTTGGAATCATTAACTTTTAAAGATGGATTTGTATCATCATGAAACGGACAAATTGCTTCATGGTTTTGTCCCCTTTTATTTAAAGAAATGTATCTTGAAATCACCTGAGAAATGGGAAGACTTCTTATGTAATCTCTAAAGTCTTCTACTTGCATCTAAGCACCATGGCATTAATATTTTTGTTTTTCTTTAAAAATATTTTTTCAAATTTCGTTATGTATTTTCTTAAAATTGATAAGCTTTCTGATTCATCATTGTGGAGGTCTGTAGAAAATGAAACTAATTCAAAATTATGCTTTTCATTTTTGATTAGATTTAACATTGATTCAAAATATCCTTCATGATCAGTTTTGATGTAGACGACGCCATCAGTTTTCATAATGACACCTAGAGAATCGATAAACTTTTTTTGAAAAAGCCTTTTTTTATGGTGCCTTGTTTTTGGCCATGGATCAGGAAAAAAATAATAGAAATGATCAATTTCATTTTCTTCAAATAAAAATTCTATTCTTTCACCTTTTGCTCTTAGGTAGCGAAAGTTTTTGTGTTGAAGATTATTCAGTTTCTTTGCCAGATTAAAACTTCGCTTAAATCTATAATCGATTCCAATGAAATTTTCTTCTGGATGATCTTGTGAGTATTCAATCATAAAGTGGCCGTAGCCTGTTCCTACTTCGACATTTAATTTTGCATCTCTTTTAAAACAATCTTTATTCCATTTGCCTCGATAGACTTCAGGTTCCGAGTCTCTTAAAACAAAATTATTAAATGCATTCAAACGATCATGATAGGGGTTATCATGGGTATAGCTGAATTCTTTAGAAAACGATTTATCTTGATGATTATTCTTTAACACTGATGAGTTTTAGCATTTAAAACTCTATTTTTAAAGAAGGTTCTAAAGTGATACTTCTCTAGGTCTTCTAGATCTAGATTTTACTTTTTCTAGGTGCTCTTCTATTACATTATATAGCTCAAGTTTAGTACTTCTAGGATCTAATCCTGGAGGCATTTCAGAATAAATAACACCGGTATCATGCTCAGAGAAGATATACCACTTAGCACCAATTTTTTGGAAAAGAATGCTCGATTCGATCTCAGATTTAATAACTTCAGACATACTCAACTCCTTTGAATATCACTTATTTATATTTTCGGAGGGAATCGAGATAACTCCAACAGGGTATAACTAAACGGAAATTTTTTCTAAAGCTTTTTGAACTGCCTGATAATTAGATTCATACTTATATTGATCACGTGGTAAAGAAGAGGCATTTACCCAAGAATATTCAACATGCTCTTCACACATTTGAATGTCCCATTTAGGGCCGTGATAAACGTAAACCATTTCATGAACGTGTCTTTCTTTTCTATCAATAAAGAAAAATTCAGATTCTAGTGGAGTAATAAACTTTTTAGCATTGTCTAGATTAATTCCAGTTTCTTCAGCAAGCTCTCTCATAGCAGCTTCTTGAAAGGATTCTTCATCGTCAACAGATCCAGTAACATTTTGCCAGAATGAACCTCTTTCTTTATTGGTCTTTAAGATGAGTAATTCAGGATCCTTTGGATCTTCTGAGCTAAGTATAACGATTTGAACTTTTCTTTTCATGTTTAGTTTTGCAGGCAAGCCCACTATCTGATATTTATGTATTTATTATGGATATTCAAGGATTACTATTTAAAATTGCTATTATGGCACCTGGCTTTTTACTGGCTATTGTTGTGCATGAGTATGCTCATGGTTGGATGGCAAAAAAATTTGGAGATGATACTGCAGAAAAAGCTGGTAGGCTAACTTTAAATCCTGTCTCTCATTTAGAGTTAGTAAATTCTATCATTATTCCAGTTGTTCTACTTTGGATTGGTGGTATTGCCATTGGTGCTGCGAAGCCAGTTCCAGTAAACACTAGAAATTTTTCAAACTATAAGAAAGGATTATTTTGGGTAGCTTTCGCAGGGCCATTATCAAATTTAATTCTTGGAACTCTTTTTGCTTTATTTTTCGCGCTAAGTTACACAAGCGGGTCAGAATATTTATTTGATGGAACACCTTTTAAAGTTAAAAGTTTTCTTATTTCCCAGATGTTTCAATACGGAGTAATTATTAATTTTATTTTAGCAGGGTTTAATTTGATTCCTGTTCCACCATTTGATGGATCCAAAATGTTGGCTTCCCAGTTAAAATATAACGCACTGAGAAGGTATGAAGAAATCTCTCAATATTTAGTCTATATATTCTGGGGATTAATAATTCTTAGTTTTATGGGAATTCCTATTTTAAATATGATTCTTGCTCCATTTACATATATGGCGCAGTTAGCCATAAATTTCTTTGTCTCGCTTTTCGGATAAATATACTCTAGTATATATTTATTATTTAAGGGATTAAATTTTTATGCTTAATACTGATATTAAAGTTCAAATAGATAAATTTGATGGTCCACTCGCATTACTTCTTTATTTAGTTCAAAAAGAAGAAATGAGTGTTCAGGATTTCGATTTAACTGAAATTACTGGTCAATATCTCGATTATTTAGATCGAATGAAAAAACTCGATTTTGATGTTGCTGGTGAATATCTCTATATGGCCTCGACTCTTCTTTATCTGAAATCTTTAAGAAGTTGTAATGATGAAGAAGCCAGAAAATTAATTGATGATAATTTTGAAATTCAATCTCAAGAAGAACTTGCGCTTAAACTTCAAGAACTTCAAAAGTTTCAAAAAATTTCTGAAGCCTTATGGATGCTTCCAAAGAAAAATTACGATGATTTTGTAAGACCAAAGATCGATAAAAAAACTCATTTCCCTGTAACCTTTAAATCAATGGATAGTTCAGTTCTTGTTAATCTCATGATGGATCAACTTATTAGAGAGAAAAGAAAGTTTAAGGTTATTGCAAAAGATAAGTTTTCAATTAAAGAAAAGTTAAAGTCACTTAAGAATTTATTAATAGTTGGTAAAAAGTTTCTATTCAAAGATCTATTAGGTAAAGGTGAAAAGAAAGTTCATACAGTCGTTATGACTTTTATTTCTCTTCTTGAGTTAGCAAGACTAAGAAAGCTTGAATTATTTCAGGCCCAAGATGTTTCAGAAATACATGTAAACGTAAAAAAAGACATAAGTGAATTGGATATTAATCAAGCTGATGGCTTTGATGATGCCCCTATAGAGGCACCTGTCCAGCCAAGTGAGCCTACGATAGCTCCGCAAGTATTACAATAGGAAGATTAAATGGAAGATAATACTCAAATCGAAAATCAAAACGAGAATCTAATAGTTGATTGGGATAGAGAGCAAGAAGAAAAGCTTGAAGCTGAACTAGCAGATTCTTGGAAAAATAGAACAAGCTTAACTGATGAAAGTTTATTAGGTGCGATTGAGGCATTAATCTTTATGAATGATAAGCCAATTTCGATAAAGAGAATTAAGCAATCAATTGATGAACATCTTCCTTTAAGATTAATTCATGAGTCTATCGAAAAACTTCAGGAAAAATATGAGTCTGATCAACATGGAATTAGAATTATAGAAGTAGCTGATGGGTATCAGTTTAGAACTAAGACAAAGTTTACTAAGATCATTCAAACTATTCATAAGCTTCCACAAATTACTCTTAGCCCTCTTGCTCTTGAGGTATTATCAATTGTTTCATTTAAACAACCAATCTCTAAAATTGATTTAGATGGGATGAGAGGGGTTGATAGTGGTCACCTTCTTAGGGGTTTAATGGATAAAGGGTTAGTGAAAATTGTTGGGAGATCTGATGAGATGGGTAAGTCTGCCACTTATGGAACTACAGATGGTTTTCTAGAACTTTTTAATTTGAATGAACTTGAAGATCTTCCAACTATTTCTGATTTAATGGAAATGGTTCAAGAAAATTCTATTGGTGATATAGAAGATATTCAAAATTTAGTGAAATCAGATAAAGAAAAATTTATGTTTGATGAAATTGAAGAGCTTGAAAAACTTAAAGAAGAGATTCAAGCAATTCCTACTCATACTGATTTTACGAAAAATCTAAAAGATAATGCTAAAAAGAAAAATGATGAGGAGTCTAAAACAGACTTTGATATTTTAGAAGATCATGTCACTCCTGAATCTGAAGTGACTTTGGCAGAAAATGAAGGAAATTCTGAGTTTAGCGAAAGTGAGAATGATGAAATCTCTGTTGTAGATGCACCTGAAGATGCAAAACCTTTATTCGAGGATGAAGAACAATTAACAGAGATGCTTGATGATGCTTTTGATAAGATCCATCTTGGGAATGTGAATAGTCATGATGCGTTAGAAGAAAATACAGAGACAGAAGAAGATTCCGAGAATCAATTTGAAATCCAAGATTTAAGTGCTATCAAAGAGAATATTAAAAATATCGATTAAATTCTTTTTAGAAGTTAATCTAAACGGCCGTGAGGCAGATTGGAGATTCTATGAAACAAATAAGATTACAAAAATTTATTGCTGATTGCGGTATTACCTCAAGAAGAAAAGCAGAAGTTCTCATCGAAGAGGGACGAGTAGAAGTAAACGGGAAAATCATTCGTGAAATGGGAGTGAAAGTTACTTCTAAGGATATGGTTCAAGTCGATGGAAAACTTTTAGATCGAGATGCTACAGATCATCTTTATCTTTTATTAAACAAACCAAGATGTGTTATGACCACAGTATCAGATCCTGAAGGAAGAACGACTGTGATTGATCTTTGTAAAGGGATTAATAACCATACAAGAATTTATCCAGTCGGAAGGTTAGATTACCTCTCTGAAGGTTTGCTCATGATTACTAATGATGGTGATTTCGCAAATATGATTATGCATCCGAGCTATGAAGTAACAAAGGTTTACGAAGTTAAAGTTTTTGGTGCTGTTGGCGAAGCATTACTTAGAAAATTAAGAGATGGTGTTAAATCCAAGGGAGAGTTCTTAAAGCCAGAGTCTGTAAGAATTATCAAACAACTTCCGACTAAAACTTGGCTAGAGTTTAGATTAGTTGAAGGGAAAAACAGAGAAATTAGAAGAATATGTGAAGAGTGTGGGGTTACGATCGATAAACTTAGAAGAGTTGCCATTGGTAATCTTTCTTTAGATGGAATAAAGCCTGGCGATTTTACCATGGTATCCAAAACAGAAATTCTAAGAAGAATTGGAATTGATAAGAAAGGTAAAAAAGTCTCTAACGAAGAATATGTTTCAAAAAAGAAATCAGTAAATAAAAGCAGAAGACAAAAATTCAAACATTCTGGCTTAGCTGCTGATAGTGAAGAATATAAAATCTACAAAAAAGAAAATTATTCAGAAACCATGAAAGGTATGAAAGAGAGAAATCAAGCTCTAAGTACTAATCAGTTATCGTAAATATCTGAATCTTTAGAGTAAATTAAATCTCTGATGGTATCCAATGCAAGTTCTAATGCTTGTTCAGTCATTGGAGCACCGGACTGTTGGTTCCTAAAGTTAGATTGCTTAATTAAGGCAGTGAGCATTTTATAAGCTTCTTCAGTACACTGAAAAAACTCTTGTTCAGAGTCAGAGTTTAGAGACTTAAGGATATAAATATTTAAGTACCTAATAAGCCGTTTATGCTGCTCAGTTAGTCCATTTGGATTTAATTTTAGTATAAAGTTTTTACTCGTTAGTAGCTCATTCATCTAGTTTCCTCCAGCTATAATACTTATCGAGACTTTTTAAAAAGAATTAAGCTTTTTTTTAAATTGGACTTATGAGATCGGATTATGTATATTTTTATCAATCTAGCGCGGGATGGAGCAGTCTGGTAGCTCGTCGGGCTCATAACCCGAAGGTCAGAGGTTCGAATCCTCTTCCCGCAACCAAAATCCTTAAATTACTTTATTTTCTTCGTCAGATCTTCGACTCAGATTCGCTCATATAAACACCTGCTTGAAATAGTTGAATGTTTCCCTCCGTTTTAAATGTTTTTTACTGTCGAAACAAAAATTCATAAAAAGTTATAAAATTAGATGTGAAGTATTTGTTACTTTTTTTACTATTCTCTTCGTCCTTATGTTTTTCAATAAACTGTGAAAGTTATCTGATGAATCAGTATAAGGAGTTAAAAGAAAACCTATATACAAGTCATATATTTAAAAATTCACTACCAAAGTTCACTGAAAAAATTTTCTTTAGAAAGTTTAAATCAGCTTTGACTGATTTTTTATTTAGTTTTAATCAAAATTCGTTCAAATATTTTTATCTTAATGATGCAAATGATCTATATAGATTTTGTTACCAAGATGTTTCTTATAGAGTTTTACAATTAGATACATATAAAGATCGAAAAGTTAGATTTATGACTAAAGAGAAATATAAAGAATTTGAAGAGTCGCATGAAAATGTGAAGGAGATGGTCCGAAAATATAAATCTTTTAATGAAGACACAGATAAAATCATTTCAGAAATTAGTAACCTGATGTCATCTTTAAATGGATACGAGACTTTGATTAAGAAATATGAGAATGGGGAATTTAAACCTCATGAAAAAGCTTCAATGGAGATTTTCGAGTTTGATGTTGAAACTAATTCGATTATAACTACGAAGGTTAATTGTAGTTCTTATAAAAGATGTGAAGACTTAAAGATTAGTGTCAATTCACAAATTGAAAATGCAAAGTATGGATCCAACCAAGAAGCATTAGAGCAAAGACATATTGTTCAGTATAAACTGTACGGTCAGTTTAAACATTATCTTGAATATTTAGATGATGTCATCGCATACAAAGAAGCACATAAACTTCTTATTAAACACAGAAATAATATTGCTGAAATGCTAGAGGATGAAACTTTACAAGTTAACAAGGTAATTCAAGATGCTATGGATTGGAAAGTATTTTGGAGTGAACTGCAAGCTAGTTTTAAAAAGAGAGTAAAAGTTGATGAAGATCAAGTTCAAAAAGATAGAAAGTATTCATTTTCTTCAAGAGGAGAAGATGGAAGATTTGTTCCTGACATGAAAACTTCTGATGAATATTCTATTTCTTATGTGGTGAAAAATTTTCACTATTTTACTCTTGCAAAGTTATTAGGAGGAGTTACTTTATTAACTTCTGGTACGAGCTATGTTTGGAAAAAGTTTTCTCCATTTGAGAATATAATTGGGAAGAATTGTCTAGATCTTCTTGATTATAAAAAACATAATAAAAACAAAGAAACAGCTATCTTTGATTTTGATGTCTGTGTTAAAGATGCATTGTATTCTAAGCTTAATAGTAAGGAAGAAGAACTTGTAGAGAGTTTTGGTGCAGATGGAGTTATATCTATGACTAAGTTTGAAAAAGGAATCAATGGAGAAAAATTACATAATTATTTACTTAGCATACGAGAAATAAAGCGGAAAAATCTAGATTTAGT
>JAHDHG010000082.1:0-7488 GCA_020631435.1 Bacteriovoracaceae bacterium
GAATAACTCCTAAATCAGACACAATGAGAGCATCAACCTTTAAAGAATTTAGTTCACTAATAAATGAAGGTAGTTCCTCAAAGTCTTTATCAAAGAAAAAGGAATTAAGAACTACATAAACTTCTTTATTAAGGCCATGAGCGAACTCTACACCTTCTCTTAGTTCATCAAGGGTAAAATTATCTGCTGCGGCCCTAAGACCGTATTTTTGTCCCCCAAGATAAACTGCATCAGCACCATAGCTTAGAGCAACTTTCAATTTATCCAAACTCCCTGCTGGAGCTAATAATTCAGGAATTTTATCCATATTTGCCATTTTAATTGCTGCTTCTCATAATTAATTATGTTGAATCATTTCATTATTTTTAGCTTGCTTCTTTCTAGTCTATGCTACTCTCAATTTCAAACAATTCTTCCTTATGAATACAATTATAATGCTATGCAAAGAAATGATACTAATATCTTGGTTGGAGATAACACTCATTCTAAATTTAATAAAATCCTAGAAGATATTCCAATCTCAATTTTAAAATCAAAATTTAATACAATTGCAAGAATAAACAAAAACCTTAAGGCCAATCCTTCTGTAGAAAAACTCATTTATTTTGGAAATATGAGAGAAAGAATAGAGGAAAAGATCGACAAAGGTAGTGTTTCAACCTTTTTGGAAAACTATAACCTAGCTTATAACAGCTTTAGAAAATATATACTTAAGTTTGTGCCTTCTTTATCTAGATATTTTTTTAAATCTTATAAAGAAAAAATCACTTTAAATAAGTCTATCAAGATAAAGAAAACTAAGTTTTCGACAACAGAGGTTTCAAATTATAAGGAAGCAACTCTCAAACTCTATGCTCTGGAAGTAAATGAATTAATAAAAATTGCACATTCTAAGAAGATCGATTTATTATTTATCACCACTCCACTTAATTTAAAAAAGGTCATTCCTAAAACTTGCTACCCTTTAGATCATCAGTCTCAAAACTACCTTCAAAAAGTTAAAAGACTAGCTAGAGATGGAAAACTTGAGAATGCTTATGCTCTATCTAAAAGCCTACTTATTAAAAATAAATTCAACACAGATATATTATATTTCCATGCTTTAATCGCTGATAAACTTAACTATAAAAAAGAAGCTTTGAGGTCATATAAATCTCTTTCTACATCAAGCTGTGATGTATATTTTCCTGATTTAAGTTATAATTATGTTTTAAGAAAACTTGCCAAGCTTCATAAAATAAAGATTCTAGATCTCTCTGAAGAAGTATTTAATCAATATTTATCTGGCGTAGAAATGGATTTTGTAGAAATTATTCACTCTAATCCAATTAAATCAAAGTTTCAGAATACAATTAAAGAATTTATAGAGAATTAGTAAATATTTTTAAGAATCTTTCTATATCTATCAGATAGATCATCTAGTTGGTTTAGAACTTTAGAAAGCTTCTTTCTTTCATCATATTTTTTTACAGTTTTTTCAAACCTGGCAAATAAATATATATCTGTCTTTATCCAATTAACCTCATGGACTCTTCCTATCCACCAGGGATGTTTATATAGCCTTTGCTTTATGACGCTCAACTGCCTTTTTATTTCAAAAGGCATAGACAAATCTCTTCTGTTTACCTCTTCAAAAACAACATCTCTAGTTTGATAGAGAATATTTTGTATGTCGTACCCACCAAACCATTCAGAAAAAGCTAGATTGGAAAAGAATAAAAAAACAAGTATTCTTGTCATAGTTGTTATTCGGATTATATGAATAAATCTTAAGGGGAGATCCTATGCAAATCACTCAACTACTTGATTCGATGTGGGAAGACTATACAGCTTTAAATCCTAAAGCATTAGAAATTTACAACCTGTTCTTAACTAAAGAACAAAGAGTAATTAATGATCATGTCGCATTTAGAACCTTTAATGATGCTCGGGTAAATATAGATCAATATGCTAAAGTGTTTATAAAACTTGGCTATAAAAAGAAAGATCAGTACCATTTTGCTCAAAAAAAGCTCAATGCTTTTCATTATGAACATGAAGATAAAATGCTTCCTAAGATTTTCATCTCTGAGCTCTTACTTGAAGAATTCTCTGAAAATTTAAATGAGAAAGTACAATCTTATTTAGATCAAATGCCAAAAAGCACACCAGAAAATGATCATTTTTGTATTTCTGGAAGACATTGGAATTTAAGCTTTGAAGATTATAAAGAATTAAAAGCTGAAAGTGAGTACGCTGCTTGGCTCAGTGCTTATGGTTTTAGAGTAAATCATTTCACCGTTTTTATTAATTATTTAGAAAGCTTTAATTCTTTAGAAGATTTAAATTCTTATGTTAAATCACAAGGACATAAGCTCAATGACTCAGGTGGAGAAATAAAGGGCTCTAAGGAATCCTTTTTAGAACAATCTTCAACTCTAGCTTACAACCAGACTGTTCAATTTACTGATGGCGAATTTGAAATCCCATCGTCATATTATGAGTTCGCTAAAAGATATGAGTTTGAAGATGGAAAGCTATTTCATGGCTTTATCTCAACATCCGCTGATAAAATCTTCGAAAGCACTGATAAAGGTCAGTAAAAAAGACTTTTCATTTGATTGGAAATCCTGTTTAATAAACAAAAAGGATTTCCATGAAAGTTTTGCTTTGCATCAGTTTTTTCTTTTCGTTTTTATCTCACTCTAACATCTCTTACTACCCTAAAGAGTTTTATGAATTAGGATTAGACGAAAGTATTAAAGGACTCTCAAAAACAGAAGTGAAGTCTTACTTAGTTGATATCCTTGATTATATTCACGTGAAAACAAGAGGCAATGATACAATCACACCAAGATGTCCTGATAGAAAATCAAATTTTTGTTATGAGCATGTTGTTTTAGATTATTCTCGTGAAGTAAGACCTTTAATTATGGCAATCTTACCTGAGAAACAAAGAGAATCTTCTGGAATGGTAACTGAGCCTTATTGCTTAGAACAATATGAAGTTAAAAAAGTTGGAGATCGATATATCTACCCAGAACATACCCAATATAATGTTGAACATACTTGGCCACAATCTAAATTCAATAATCGTTATAATCAAAAAGCTCAAAAGTCTGATTTATATAATCTGTACCCTGTAAAAAATAAAGCAAACTCACATCGAGGTAGCCATGATTTTGGTGAATTTCCTGGACATGATCACGCGATAAGCTTTTGCGATGCTAGTGAACTTCATCTAAAAAATGGAAAATTTTATTTTGAACCACCTAACGAGCATAAAGGAAATGTAGCAAGATCAGTTCTATATTTCCATCTAAAGTGGGAGATAGATTTATCTCATAGACAAATAGAACTATTTAAAAAATGGCATGAACTGGATCCGGTTGACGATACAGAGTTTGCTAGAGCTGAAATGATTTATAAATTTCAAAAAAATAGAAATCCATTTATCGACTATCCTCATTTAGTGGAAATATTCTAATTATTTAATGCGTGTCTCACTTATTGAAATCGGTTCAAATGCAGTAAGGCATCATCGGGCAAATGTTAATTCAAAGTTTTTTGTTTTAGATGAAAAAACCAGATATCCAATCAGATTAGGCTCTGAAGTATTTAATACAGGTAAAATATCAAAAGAATCAATTTTTGAGCTTAAGTGTATTTTTTCAAAAATATTTTATATTAACTCTATTGAAAAAAATAATGAGAACTTAGTCATTGCCACAAGTGCATTGAGAGAAGCGAAGAATAAAAAAGAAATCATCAAACTGATTAAAGAAGTTTCTGACTATGATATTCAAATAATTCCTGGATCAACAGAAGCACAACTTGTTCAAGTAAGTGCGCTTACCAATCAACTGAATATCAATAAACTGTCTCTACTTATTGATATGGGGGGAGGAAGTACAGAGTTTATTCTTTGTAAGAAAGAAGAAATTATTACAACAAAAAGTTTTCCTTTGGGAACATTAAAATACTTGTCTCTAAAAAATGAATCAAAAATTTTAGACAAAATAAAAAATGACATGAAAGAAATCAAAGACTATTTAATTGATTCATTGGAAGGAAAAAAGATTCATCATATTTATGGAATTGGTGGAAATGCAAGAAGGATTGGAAAGCTTAATAAACATTTCTCTTATTCAAATAGAACTGATTATGTAGAGAGAAAAAATTTATCTAAAATGATTCGAAAAATAAAAGATCATAGTTTCCTTGATCGAATTAAGCTTCTAGGGCTAAGAAAGGATAGAGCTGATGTCATTATACCTGCTTCTTTTTTCTTCTTAGAAGTATTAAAAACTCTTGATTTAAAAAGTATTAATTTACCTGAAATGACTATTGCAGATAGCATTTTTCACTTACTCATATCTGGAGAGAAAGTAGAAGGCCTTACTCTTAATATTTAATAGTCTTTAACTTAAAGATCTGCCTTTGCGATATAGAGTGTTCCATTTATTCCTGATACAATGATTGATCCTGACTCAAAATATGGAAATACTGACCAAACTCCCTTGAAACTAGCTTTATCAGATTCAGGCATAGTATCTAGGTATCCAACCTCTTTGAGCTTTCCCTCTTTAGCATTTGAAATATCTAAAATTCTAAGTCCAGCTGTATAATTGGCCTGATAAAGAAAGTTACCTTTGACATACATATTATGATCTATCGCTGAAGTATCATGATGATGAACAGCAAATTGCTTGATATTTTCGAGATCAGAGAAATCCCAAATGAAAGTTTTGGTTTTCACTCCCAACCTTTGCTCATCAAGCTCATCTCCTAAGAAGAATAAATTATGATCTTCAGATAACCACCCTTGATGTGTATACTTTACAGCTTGGTAAGATGAGACTGAGATCTGAACAGGGTTTTCCTTATCAGTGACATCAACAACATTCACTGTATCTTCATTAGAAGAAACGCAAATTTCTCGTCCTACGTATCTTGTGTCAGCTCCGTTGTATATGACACATTGAACATCATGAGTATAGGCATCACCATGTTCAATTGCTAAAGAATTTAAATGATCGTGCTTTTTCTTTTTTGGTAACTCATAAACTCCCCTACCTACACAATTTACAAATTTAGGCTTAAGAGGTTTTTTTATATTAATTATATGAAGCCCACCATCACAAGTAGAAGTTCCTACAGCATAAGCAAAGCCAGTTTCTTCATGAATGAAAATATTGTGAGCGTTTCCAAACTTATCGTAATGCTTATCTTCTTCTAACTCTTCCACTTTAGATCCGTTAAGGTTTCTAAGTCTTCTTAAATCAAATACCTGCATCCCATGCTTATAAGCTTCTGAAACAATAAATGCATAGTTTTTATATACCTTTATATCTCTCCAAGTACTGGAATAAGTTTTTGTTGCTACATCAGCGATGTGTAGCGGATTCTTGGGATCAGAAATATCTATGAAAGATGTTTTAGAATCAAGGCCCATAATGGCGTATTCTTTTTTAGTCTTTGGATCAGTCCATCCCCAGATATCATTTCCTTTTTTGGAGCTTAATCCAGAAGAATTTAAATCAAAGGTAGATAACAGCTCAACGTTATTAGAGCTAATTGGATCGTTAGAATAAGCGAAAAAGCTTAGAAGTAATATAATAAGGTAGTTCATTTAAATCCTTTTAAACAATTTTAATAATTATGAGAAAAATACTCCGAAATGACAAAAAACCTAGGAAAAGTGTCCGGTAATGTGTTTGAATAATAGTATGAGATTTTTATTTTTATCACTATTTTATTTAGCTTCATATTCATCAGATATTACTTCACATTTTTTCTTAAATGGAGAAAAAGTGACTGATATGAAAACGAGTATGATCCATCATGATGGTCCTGCTATTTTAGAGTTTTATTTTACTAAGAATGAAACCAATGAGGTTATTACTGATTATAAGATTATGCATGGAAAATATATGCATATGGTTATAGTAAAAAAAGATTTATCTAGTTTTAAACATATTCATCCTTACTTTGATCCTGTCCCTGGAAGATTTCAAATTACTTTAAACATGAAACATCATGATCCAGATAATTTTGATGTACTCAATATTTTTGATGGCCCAGGAATGTATATGGTCATGGTAGATATTGAACCTAGAGGGATAGGCATGAGGATGTTTCATCATCACCTTCACCTGATGGGAAAAGCAAATTATGAAAATCTAGAACTTAAAGATAATAAAAAAAATGATATTACTAAAACTTTTGAAAATGGATTGATTCAAGCAAATCTCCAATATTCTATCACTACAGGCTGTGGAACTAATCTTATTGATTTTGATTTAGATGTAAAAATTAAAGACTCAAAAGATAGCGATTTTAAAAGAGATTACTCTCACTTTGAAGATTGGTTAATGACTGGAGGACATTCAATTTGGATGAGCGAAAACTCCATGCATTCTATGGCACATATGCATGCCAAGCTTCCACCAAATAATGAGGAAGTGCTTAGATTTTCAACTTTTGATAAAGGAAAAATGAAACCTGGTCTTCAGAAAATTTGGTTTCAATTTAAATATAAGAAAAAAGTTAGAACTCTAGACTTTGTGATTGATTATGATCCACCTAAGTCTAATGATTGCAATTAAGAATAGGCCTTAAGAAAAACTCTATTTATTTCTTATGAACCTCATGCCTGAACAAAAGACCTTGATCACCAAACTCAGAAGCAACAAAATTAGAATCCAAGATAATTTTACCAACAGGCTTAGCTTTGTCTAGATAATTGGGAAGCATATTTATTTTATATTTCGAGTAATCAATATTTTTAAATTCAGGGCCTAGTGCAAATACATGGTAGATTGCTTCGCCACTCTTAATCTTTAATAGATCTTTTCTTATATCATGAGCTTTCGAGGAGAATTTATATTTTGAATTTAATAAAGGAACAAAAAATAATTGAGTTGGCTCAATTATTTTATTTATTTTTTTACCATCACTTGAAATAGACGCCATATCTGTAGTTTTAAGCTCTTCAGGTTTGGAAGTTACTCTAGAAAAAATTGAGTGAACTAATTTAGGCCCAAGACCACTACCTATAGGTACAATATTGGATAAGGTATTTGCAAAAAAATTATAGTTCTTGCCTTGCCCAGATAAAGAATAGAGAGCAGAAATATTTGCTGAATGAGTAGAATTTCTAAAAAGTTTCCAAGCAAGGCCTGTAGCTACTCCTCTTTGAGCTGGATTAAAAGTTAAGGAAAGTCTCAATATTCCACAATCTGATCCTTGGAAAACACCTGACATCTCGTTTGTACTATCTGGTACAAACTTAACCTTAGCAACCACTCCTCTTCTGTGAAGGTATTTCTCCCATCCTTTTGGAGCAATATCAGAATTTACTTCAGTTTTCTTTTTCATTTTCTGAAGGCCCATCTTAATCACTTCTTTTAATCCAAAGTTTGAAAATTCAGGTAATTCTGAATGTTTAGTTTTTATAATCTCATTCCAGATCAAATTTTGTTTTTCGCACCCTTTTAAACTTTGGTA
>JAHDHG010000082.1:7588-11451 GCA_020631435.1 Bacteriovoracaceae bacterium
AACAAAAAAAAGATATTAATATTATTTTACTCACTTTTTAACTCCGAAAAAAGGTCTTAGCAAAACTAAGACCTTTCAGCTATGGGACTATTTCCCTTCTTCGTACTTTTCTTGTAATTCTTTTTTATTTCCAAATTCCTCAAAGTACATTTGAGAACCGTAAGGATTTGAAGGATCAATTAGCACTAACTCATCCGTTTTCATAAATGGCTTAAAGTTATAAACATCAATAAAAATACCAATTTTGTCCTCAATAAGATCTGCTCCTATAGTCTCACCATTTTTATTTCTATCAGTAAAAGTAAACATTCCTCTATGTGGAGTGTTAACAGTAAACTCTCCATAAATATCCATCGATTTACCTTTCAGTTCTGTAACATTAAATTTTGCAGTACCAGTACCTTTTGAAGGGCTATAGTCATCAAGTAAATATAAAACATCAACTTCAGCTTGCTTATAACCTGGGTTGTATGGTCCTGGAATATATTCTCTGTCCCAAGTTGATTTTAAAGGAAATCTTGTCTTTCTCTTAAACTTTAAATCTAAAACTCTACCTCCAACAGATAATGTAAGAGAAGATCCTTTCATTGGTCTTTTTTTGAATTTAGATCCTAAAGTTAATAACCCTTCAAAAGAACCAACTCCACCGTTTATTCCGTAAGATACTACTTTACCATCCTCAACTCTAACAGAAGCTAAAGCATATTTATTCTCTCCAGGAATCTTCATCATTTTATAAACTGATATCCAGTTAAATAACTCTTTTAGGTATCCGTTCTTTTCACTACCTTTTAAGAATTTTTTTACAAATCCTTTTTCCATATAGCTAAGATATTCAAATACTACTGCATAGTAAGCATCTGCTTCACTATCATGTTTTGTTAACAAAATACCTACTTCTCTTTTATCGTCATCGTATTTAGTATTTCCAAACCAATGCCCCTCAAGATTAATATCTGAGGAAATGGCAGAAAAAGATAAAGATAATAAGAGTATGAAATGACTAAACTTTTTCATAATTCTCCTTATATTGATTATGTGCAATCTTATACACTAATTATAAAAAATCCCCTAACCTTTTTAGGCGAGCAATAACTTTTTTAGTACTTTTGTAAAAAATTCATGATTTGTGATTAACAAATGTCTAGAAAGTAATCAAAAATCACAAAGAAATAGTCTTTTATTTAGTCAAAATTGTAACTTCGAAACATAATCTTTCGCTTTATCATATTCTTTAATAAACTTATTACTACGGGGAAAAAATGAAACATCTTATTTTTTTGATATTCACATCAATGAATTTATTTTCCATTGCTGCTAATATGGAACTAAGGGTTGCAAGTTTGCCCACAATTAATCAAGATCTAAACTATATCTCTAAGGCCGCAAAAAATAATATTGTTCTTAAAGCAAATTACAGACACTCTTTAGGAAAAAACATGGTACATATCGAATGTAAAGAAGGCTCAATTCATTTAAATGCCTCTGGAGAAGAGTTCGAGAAATCATCGACCATATACTTTGGTCTTCATAAATTAGGTTATCTCTTCCCTCACCCTAGAATTAGTATCTATCCTAAATATTCAGATGTGCTCAATCATTGTAATCGAATTTATGAATGGGAGCCGAGTTTTAAATATAGAGGTTTTCATTTTCACACTATGCACCCCAATGAATGGGTTCAAGGTTTTTTACTTGGCTCTCAAGAAATTTCTAACGATTCAGTTCGATGGCTGGCCAGAAACTTCCAAAATACTTTGAGCTTAACTTTACTGAGATCTGTCCATAGTAAAAAAATATTTAAAAGGATCAAAGATCCATTTCAATTAGCAAAAGATCTGGGAATTTATACAGGTGTTAATCTTGGATTCGCTCAACAACAACAAAAATCTTATCGCCTAATAAGGCCATTAAGACTACTTTTAAGAAATAATACTCTTAAGCAGATAGAAAAGAAGTTAAAAGTTTTATTAGAATCTGTAGATTTAAGTTTTTTATCTCTAAACGCTGGTACTAGTGAATTTACAAAAACTGACTACGCTCTTTCCATCGAATGGATGAATAAAGCATCTGAAGTTATCAATAAATATAATAAACAGATGTTTATGACTGTTCATGTTTCTAGTAACCAAAATGATCCTATTTACGGAAACTTTAATTTCCTCCCTCAATTTGCGAAGCCCGAAGTCGGTATTTGGCCTCATACAACGATGTTTTATTCTTTGTATGATAAAAAAGCTCCTATGTATGGTAATGTGAATTTTAACCATATATTGGATTTTGCTATTCAAGAAAAAGACAAGAGAGCGACGTGGTATTATCCTGAGACTTCATATTTTATCGCACTTGATATAGATATTCCTTTGGTACTTACTGATTACTTAATAGCAAGAACCGAAGATATGAGAAACCTTCATGAAGAAAAAATAGAGGGACATATTAATTTTACCACCGGTCAAGAAATTGGGTACTGGCTATTCGATTGGAATGTTGCCCTTCAAGCAAATAAGAATTACGATTTTGATCCTAAGATCACACTAAAATTGCTTAAGGAAGATATCTCTACTTGGGATAAAATAATCTCATTTCAATCTAAATATATAAAAGATAAGCGAGCCATTTCTATTCTAACAGGATCTACCTTCCCTGATGAAATCTCTAAGAAACATAGGATTTTGGAAAGAAATACGTTAGTTGAACTTTATAAAGATTCAAGCTTACTAGATAAGGAAATCAAGTTATTAAATCAAATGTATAATGATTTACCCGATGTTAGTTTAATACAAAATGAAGAATTAAAAATTCTCATGACTGTGACCTTGAATAGAATCTCTCATGCTCTTTACACAAGAAACTATATTAAGTTTGAGGATAAATCTAAAGAAAGAAGAATGTGGCTTGAGGAAGCTAAAAGTATTAGAGAAGAATCGCAAATGCTGATACAAGATTATGTTCAAAAATATTCTAGATACCCGGAAGCATTTGTATTTGATAGAGGAAAGAAAAATCCTACATCGTATAGCTGGGGTTACGGGTGGGCTGCAAAAGAGCTTCATTTTTGGAAAAGAGAAGAGCAAATGATTAGGCTTCAAAACTTCAGCCCATTTTTTATGAATATTTATAACCTGTGGAAGACTATTTTTTAACTCTTATTTCTTCTGAAATAACTTTATTAACAAAAAAGCTATAATATATAGCAATCTGTTGTTCCTTGATTATCAAGGAACAACAATTACCGTAAAAGAATTATTAATATTAGAGTCACAGTCTCTAATAAGGTTTACTGTATACGTCCCAACCGAAGCGTAAGTATGAGTAACAGCACAACCTGAACACGATGAAGAAACATGAGCTGCAATACTTGTGTTACCATCACCATAATCAATAGTATAAGAGTTTGCAACCGTGTTAAATGCACCACCTCCATCAATTACAAAGTCATATGCACCTTCACTTAATGAAATTGTTACAGATCCGCTTGAGTACTTATCACAAGATCCAGCAGCTGTTAATTGAGCTCCAATAGATAATACTCCTGAACCCATAGAACAATTTGGAAAAAGTGATACACCTGATGCCTGAGGAGGTGGAGAAGCACAAGCAAACAAATAACTTGGAGGTAATGTAGTAGTAGTAGTTGTTGTAGTACTAGTTGTTGTTGGGACACTTACTTTATTTACATCTTCTGTTAAATCATCTCCAGAAGTACTGGGATCACTTTCATTTGATGTCGCGGCAGTTGTCATATTACTAACAACTCCTAATGGTAGGGTTACTGTTGTACATTTTAAGATTAGAGTTTCAGAGCCAGAAACAGGAATGGATGAAATTGTCCATTCACCCGTTGATGAATTATAGCTTCC
>JAHDHG010000083.1 GCA_020631435.1 Bacteriovoracaceae bacterium
TAAAATGGTTCTTGATTTTTACTAGCACTAGTTCCAAAGACATTATCTAAATAAGTAAAATATAGGCCATAATTTTTGGTGAACTTTGAATGATGCAGAGCATGATGCTCAGAACCAATCAAGAAGGATTTTGATACTTTAGGAAATAAATCATAGTTCAAATGATTGATGGTCGCAGATATAGTCATCAGTAATAATACCAATATTAAAATATAGAGATGAAGATTAAAGAAATATATCCAAATTGCTAGAGGCAATACTTGAAAAATCGTCTCAAGCGGATGGAAAGAAAAAGAGGTCCAAACTGAATTCGTGACAGATAAGTGATGGGCCTTATGAACAAAGCGATATATTTTAGGGTGATGCATAATCCTATGTAACCAATAATAATAAAAATCATGGATAAGTAAAAATAGAATCATTGATATTAAATCAAATACGATATTTAATTCCTCTGTATGAATTCTTAAAAAAAGTTGATTATCTGTCCATAAGTTAAATAGGTAAGCAAATGTGATTCCAAAAATAATAGATGAAAAGAATGAATATTTTATTTCGTTTTTTAAAATATTAGTTTTTCTTTTTCTTAAATCAATTTTTTTTAAATTAGAAAAAACTGATATTTTTTCAATAAGAAATGAAAATAATAAATATCTAATAAATATCGATAAACTAAAAATTAATGAGGACATGAAAAAAGAATACTATAAATAAAAAGAAAGCCGAAGTATTGAAGCTTCGGCTTTTAAAAGATTACTTGAATCTAGAAAGTTTACCTAATTTTTCAGCAATTAAGTAATAAAATACTGCTCTATGCTTATGTCTGTTAGACTTACCAATTTTTTTAATTGCATATTCAATTGCTGCATCAGCTTTATCGCCTTTAACTTTTAGCTTTCCGTTTACAAAGTTTTTTCTAATAGTCGCAATTTCTTTTTTATCAGTAGCTGCAACCCATTTTGCATCTGCCTTATAAAGAGTTGGACCCAAACTTTTACAAATTGAATTTAAAGTTTTTTCGTTAACTTTGATTCTTTTTCTTGTAGCTGCTCCTTTAGCTAGCTTGCAAGCATTTTCGAATTTAGATAATGCCATAATAAACCTCCATTTTGTTTATATATATAATTGTAGGTTATCTTGGATTCTCTGCAAGTAAAAAGTGGATGAAAAAAACTTTTTTAATCTGATATTTTTCATTATAAAGAACTATGAAGTTATTTTTATTCTTTATTTTTATTTCTTGCTCTACCATTCATCACCAAGATAGTTCTTTTAATGGTGAATATTTGGAAAGCTCTAATCAAACAGACTATTCTTTGGAAAGAGATATAAGTCACAAAAGAAGAGTTACTTTATATCCAATGTTTAATTCAGGAACCCCTTTTATTTGTACTAAGGGTGTCATGGCCGGACCAGGAAGGTCACATAATACTAAAAATTCAAAATATGCGATTGACCTTCAACTTAAAAGTCCCTCTCCTTTAAGATCAGTATTTAATGGAACTGCAGTTGTTTATAATAGATGTAAAAACAGGAAAAGTAGATGTGGATATGGTTTTGGAAATTTTGTTAAAATATTATCCCCTTCAGGATATGTTGCATTTTACTCTCATCTAAGTAAAGTTTCTGTCATGTCAGGTCAATCAATTAAGGTTGGAGATATCATTGGTTATGAGGGAAGATCTGGAAATGCGAGTGGATCACATACTCATTTTAGTATTCATCATTCATGGAAAACTAAAGGATTAAAGGCACATATGAAATCTCCTGTACTCCTTCCTGATTCTGTGAACTTTAATTTAAATACTTGTATGGATAAGAATAATTGCTCTGAAAGATTAATTATCAATGCTTCAGATCTTACATGTCGTACAAAAAATTTAAGGATATATAAGTTTTGATTAAGTTTATTTTCTTTCTTTTATTTTGTTCATGTAAGGACCCTAAATTTATGTTCATTAAGGGTAAGACCATGGGTACTTACTATCAAGTTAAAATCTATGACCCTATATTTTCTAAGGATAAATACAAAAAAGAGATAGATGAAATATTAGTTGAAGTGAACAGGCAGATGTCTACTTATATAGAGGACTCTGAGATAAGTTTATTTAATAAATATCGTGAAAGAGATCCATACAAAATTTCAAAAGAGTTTTTTGAAGTGCTGAAAGTCTCTAAGATTATTTTCGCTGAAAGTAAGGGGGAGTTTGACCCTACAGTTTATCCTCTCGTAAATCTTTGGGGGTTTGGGCCTGAAAAAAATAAAAAAAATATTCCAACAAAAGAAGAGTTAAATAACACTCTTAAGTTTATTGGCTTTGATAAAATTACACTTCATGATGATGTGAAAATTTCTAAGAAGAATCCTTTGGTGACTTTAGATCTTTCTGCAATAGCTAAAGGTTTCGGCATAGATCTTTTGGTAAGATATTTAAAAATAAAACATCATCATTTTTTAGTAGAGATAGGAGGAGAAGTTTATGCTTCTGGATTTAGAGATCCCTATGAAAAAGAAAATTGGAAAATAGGGATAGAAAAGCCAAGTTCTAACTCTAGAATAGTTAATGAAGTGATAATTCTAAAAGATCAATGTATTGCTACATCAGGAGATTATAGAAATTTTTTTAAAAATAAAAACAAGGTTTACTCGCACGCAATTGATTTAAAAACTGGAAAACCTAAGGAAAATAATATTGTTTCGGTCTCTGTTCTTGCAGATAATTGCACGCGTGCTGACGGATTAGCTACGGCAATTTTGGTCTCAGGCAAGGCAAATTTATTCAAAGAGAAAGCGTTTATAATAAAGAAAAGTGATTTAAAATAAGACCTTTTTTGTCATTTTAAACTAAAGTTGTTTTTATTAAAACACTACCAAAATACTTTCTTTAAGAATCGTTTATTGCCTACTAGTAAATTCGCTTGTTTTTGATTAACTTTATTACGTAACTAACAATATATTACTTTAAGTATTGATACAAAAAGGAGAAATCAATGTTAAAAAAATCATTTACTTTAATGGTTGGATTGGTTCTTTTAGTTGCTTGTGGAAGTAACGAAACTGAAACTGTTGAAACGACTGCACCTTCAGTGAACACTAACACCACAGTTACTACAGACGCCAATTACAATGTACCAAATGCAGATGTTAACGTAACGAACAACACGGATAGTTCGTCTTACACATCAAATTCAAGTACGACTGGTTCAACTGGTATGACAGCTGGATCTAACAATCCTATGCTTGCTAACGCAAGACCAGGTGAGTGTTACGCTCAAATCGTTAGACCTCCAAAGTATGAAAACAAAACTGAAAAAGTTTTAGCGACTGCTGAGAGTTTTAAAATTAAAACTCTTCCTCCAGTTTATAAGACTGTAACTAAGACAGTTACTACTAAAGAAGCTTCTACTAAAATCGTTCCAGTTCCAGCAACTTACAAGACTGTGACTGAAACAGTTGTTGTAACTCCTGCTTCTACTAAATTAGTTCCAGTTCCTGCTCAGTACAAGACAGTAACTAAGAAGATTGAAGTTGCTCCTGCTACTCAAGTATGGAAAAAAGGAACAAACGGAACTTCTGGTGCAGCTGCTGCTGGTCAAGGTCAGTACGGTGCTAATGAAGCTGATGGTCACGTTCAAAATGACATCTTATGTCTCGTTAATGTTCCAGCTAAGTATAAAACAGTTAAGGAAAAAGTAGTTGTTTCACCAGCTACAACTAAAACTGTGAATATTCCTGCTGTAACTAAGCAAGTAACTAAGAAAGTTGTTGATAGGCCAGCGTCTACGAAAACTGTTAATATTCCTGCAATTACTAAAACTATTAACGTTAAGGAATTAGTTGAGCCAGCGAGAGAAGTTAAGACTCCAATTCCAGCAACTTATAAGACAATTACTAAAAGAGTAATGGTTGATCCAGGTCAAACTACTTGGGGAAGAATTCTTTGTAAGACTAACCAACAATCAAGCATTGTTAAAGCTGTTCAGGGAAAAGTTGGGACTACTCAAGATGGTATCTTAGGTCCTGGAACTTATAGAGCTGTTAGAAGATATCAAGAAAGAAATGGTCTTGCTGTTGGTGGGATCACTTATGAGACTTTAAGTCACATGGGAATTAATATGTAATTTCAATTAGATATTAATAAAATATCTTAATAGGGGACTCGCAAGAGTCCCTTTTTTTTTATATGATTCGGATATGTTAGAGACAATTTTACTCACATTCTGTTTTTTTGCTGCCGTTTTTGTATTGATGGCAGTTGGCTATATTTTCAAAGGAAAATGTTTAGCGGGAACTTGCGGTGGTTTAAATATGCTTTTTGGTAAAACTGCATGTCAGGCCTGTGAGGAGAAATCAAAATGTTTAGAAAAGCTTCAGTAGTTTTATTTTCGTTGTTTTTTATTTCTTGTTCTGGAAAAAATATGAATGATCATCTTGGTTTGTGGAAAGTGACACTTGATATACAGGGAAATGCTCTTCCTTTTTTATTGGAAGTTAAAAATAAAAGGGCAGTACTTTATAACTCTTCCGAAAAACATGAGTTGGAGTATAAAGTTAAAGAAAATGAAATTATTGTAGAACTTCCATTTGATGAAAACTACCTTTCTTTTGACTTGGGTAATAAATCTGGTTTTTTTGTTAAAAAGAAGAAAGGTGAAGAAGATAAAATTAAACTATTTGCTCAAAAACAAAAAACTGGAACGAGTTTGTTTTCATCCACGGACTTTCATCTTGATGGTCGTTGGAAAGTTGATTTTTATGACAATCAAAACAATCTTAAGAAGATAGCTTTAGGTTTATTTGAAAAGTCCAAGGTGAGTTCAATAAAAGGAAGTATTCTCACTAAGACTGGAGATTATAGATTTCTAGAGGGAGAAGGCGAGTCTAATAGATTTTTTCTTTATGGTTTTGATGGTCAAATGAACTTCTTTTTAAATATTAAAGTTGATGGTGATAAATTTGAAGGGATGATCTTTAGTGGGAATAGTTGGAATCAAAAAATAGTTGGAACTAGAGATTCTAGTTTCTCGCTTGAGAATCCGAATACATTAACTAAAGCTAGAAAAAATATTGTTGATTTTAATGCTTTCGATCTTAATGGTGACCTTTTTGAATTTAAAAAAGAGATAAAAACTGGAAGACCTTTAATTATTCAAGTATTTGGCTCTTGGTGTCCTAATTGTTTAGATGAAACTTTGTTTCTTAACTCCTACATGAAAGAAAATAACAAGTTTGATGTATTGGCAGTTGCTTTTGAAAGAACTGAGAACTTAAAGAAAGCGAGTTATTTAATTAAGAGGTTTTTAAAGAAAACTAATACGAGTTACAAGTTTGTGATAGGGAGTCATGACAAAGACTCCAAAGGTGTTTTGGAAGTTCTTTCATTTCTAGAGAATCATCTTTCTTATCCAACGATGATTTTTTTAGATAAAAATCATCAGATAAAAAAAATACATACTGGTTTTTCTGGCCCTGCTACAGGCATAGAGTTTGTGAAATTTAAAAAAGATTTTGATCAAACTATTCAATCACTATGAAAAAAGTTTTATTTGTATGTTTGGGAAATATTTGTAGATCTCCAGCAGCAGAAGCAATTTTTCTAAGCATAGTTGCTGCTAAAAATGATCAATCAGTTTTAATTGATAGTGCTGGGACCTCCGGCTTTCATTCAGGGCAGCTTGCTGATTCTAGAATGAGAAAATTTCTCGAATTAAAGGGTTATCAGGCTACTTCAAGATCTAGACAGATAAGTCTTCATGATTTTGATGAGTTTGATTATATCCTGGTCGCAGATGAGAGCAATAAGAAAAATGTTTTATCATTAGGCAATGCAAAAAAAGAAAAAGTTTTTAAGATGCTAGATTTTTCTATTGATCACAAAGGTGAAGATGTTCCAGATCCTTACTACGGTGGTGATCAAGGTTTTAGCCTGGTAATTAATTTATTAGAAGAGTCTTTGAATAATTTTTATCAATTCATTAAGACTTAATTTTTCTTAAGAGCATAATACTTAATAAAATCATTCCAAGAATTAAAAAATAAAATGGAAGTTTTCTCGACGGAGATTCAATATATTCTTTCTCTTGATCTGGGCTTCTCTCTATCTCTTCATTCTTATCATTTGATGCTAGTTTTCTTTCTATTGGAACTTCTTTAGCGTTTATTTTTTTAGTCTTGGAATCTCCAGGAACAGAATCTTTGGCCACTTTTGTGAGTTTAAATACTTTGTTACCAATACTTTTATATTTTTCTAAAAAATCCTTATCATTAATATTTTTCTTTAAGTTAAGATAAGATTCTTGAAGTTTTCTGGCACTATTTCTTACTGACTTTTTCCATCTGCCTCTTTTTTTATAATAAGGCTCTTGAAGATGAGGCCTATATTTTTTTTGATAGGCAAAATCTAAATTAGGATCCGGCTTATAACCACCTTCTCCTTCCAATATACTTGATATATTTCTTGCGATAGTAAATGAAGTAGAAGCATCTTCTGTGTAATCAAGGGCATCTGCTAACATATCCAATGATTCTGGGTTTGCGGCATTTCTTAACCCATAATACCATGACAATGCTTCTGTACTTGTCGGATCTTTTAGCGCTTCATCTTTAAACTCTTCAAAAACTTGTTTATCCGAACTACTCATTTCACCACTAGAATTTATATCTACAAAATGTCCATATTCACCAATAGCGTTTGCGATAATTTCAGGAACTAAAGATTCTTCAAAACCATGTGATCTAGGATCTATCGTTTTGTTGATGACACCTTGTAAATCTCCTTTAATGACTAGTTTATCTTTTTCTGATCTGATAATGGCATTCCAATCAGAGCCATGAATATTCATAAGTTGATTAAGAACATCTTTAGTTGTTATCGCTGATAATAGATTCATGCTGATGAAAATGAAAATATACTTCATTGTTAGACCCTTCTTAAGGATTAATCGGTAAATGTAGAGATTTTCTTTAACTATGGAACTGGGTCATATCCACCAGAGTTCAACGGATGGCACTTACACACTCTTTTAATAGTCAAATATCCACCTTTAAGACTACCATGCTTGTCTATGGCCTCTTTAGAATAACTAGAGCAACTTGGATAAAATCGGCAATTATTACCGAGAATGGGAGAAATGAGTTTTTGATAAACCTTGATTAAGAATATAAAAATATATTTCATTGAGATTTATTTAAAAAATAATTCAGTTTTTGGCAATTCTCCTATAGTTTGAATGGATGAAAGGAACCCTTCTAAAATTAAGATCTAAGCTCTCTAGAGGAAAGGTATCATACACTCTTCCTATTGGTTCAGATGAAGTTGAATTAAACGATTTGATTGGTAAAAACATTAGCTTAGAGTTTACTGGAAATATATATTGCATAGATTCTGGAAAGAAGATTAAAAAGTCATATAACAACGGATATTCCTATGAGTCATTTATTTCCAAAGCAGCATGTGACACTTGTATTGTGCAACCTGAAAAATGTCATTACCACTTAGGTACTTGCAGGGAACCATTATGGGGAGAAGAGCATTGTATGATTCCTCACTATATTTACTTGTCTGTGACTTCGGGAATTAAGGTAGGGATTACAAGAAGTACTCAAATTCCAACCCGATGGATAGATCAAGGAGCTGAGCAGGCCATTATTATGTTAGAAGTTCCTAACAGGTTTTCGGCAGGAAAAGTTGAGGTTCTCTTAAAATCTGAATTTGCTGATAAGACTGCATGGAGAAAAATGTTGTCTTCGAGTCCAGAAGATATAGATTTAGAGAAAATTTCTAAAACAATCATCAAAAAATATAAGAAAGAATTTGAGAGTTACGGAGTTAAAGTTCCTGATTTGAAAAAGCAAAAAATAAAGTTCCCTATAGAAAATTACCCTGAAAAAATATCTAGTCTTGGATTTGATAAAACTGCTTTAATTGAAGGCAAGTTAGAAGGTATTAAAGGACAATATCTTTATATAAATAGAAAAGTTTTAAATATTAGAAAACATCAAGGTTATGAAATAGTATTTGGATCTAATTAAACCCAATAATATATTTTAGTATTTTAATATGCTCTTTAAAAATATTAACAAGGAAGTCAATTTTACTGTCTGAGTTGATTTCTTCAAAATAAAATTTTAGTTTATCATTCTCATTTAATGAAGAAATCATCATATCTATTCGTGGTAAATGATAATCGCTGGAAATGATTAAGATGTTCTTTAGCTCTTTGTTTTTTTCTAAAAACTGAAGAGTTTCAAATACGTTTTGGTAAGTATTCATTGCTTCAAAATCTAATTCTACAATTCTAGAGAAATGATTAATATTACTTGCAGAATTTTCTTCAGTCTTATTTAAAATATTTTTCAAATTGTTTTTATAGTAAACACCTGAAATCAGAACCTTGCTTGATGGATATTGCTTTGAGAGATTTAGAGCTTTCTTTACTCTTCCTTTATCTCCAGTAAAAACGACGATAGAATCTGGTTCTTTTTCAAAGAATTTATTTTTTGATGTTGTTATAAGCTTGTTGATATATGAATAATGGAGAAGAGGAAAAGAAATAAAAAAAAGAATTGATAAAAGAATAGTCTTTGAAAGTTTAATAAACTTTCTTTTCTTTAAGGTTTCCTCTGTCTCAAATAGATATTTTTTCATTATTTATGAGCAAGTACCTCGATTTCGACTAAAGCTCCTTTAGGTAGTTCTGAAGCTTCTACACATGACCTCGCAGGGTAAGGAGTTTTGAAAAACTCTTCATAGGCAGCATTTACTTTTGAGAAATTACCTAAATCTTTAAGAAAAATAGTTGTCTTGAAAATGTTTTCTCGATTTAAGTCACACCCTTCAAGTAGTGAATCAATATTTTTCATGACTTGGTTGAGTTGATTGTCAAAACCTTCTTCTAAATTTGATGTTTCAGGATTGATTCCAATTTGACCTGAAAAATAGAATGTTCCGTTTATTTCTACACCTTGAGAGTAGGTACCTACAGCTGAAGGTGCTTTAGTATTATTAATTATATTTTTCAATTTAATCTCCTTTATTATTTGTAGATGTTATCGCAGTAAGATGTGAAATGCTAATTATCTCTTCAACACTTGCAGTCCGTTGAATAATATTAATCGGATAATGAATGGGAGTGATAATAGGTCCTATTGGTGTAGCTCCACCTAGTTGGGAGAGGAGTTTATAAGAAATATTTGCTGAAGCTAAATTAGGAAAAATTAAAATATCAGCAGATTTATCTAGAGTGCTAAATGAAAACAAATTCTTAAGAAGTTGATTATTAACTGCTACATCTGCTTGCATCTCTCCATCAATAATCATTTCAGGATGTTCATCTTGTAATCTCTTTACTGCATTAAAAATCTTTCTCGAATCCTCATGCTTAGAAGAGCCGAAATTCGAGTAATTTAAAAAAGCTATTCTCGGCTCTCTTCTTAAAAGTCTTTTGTATAGCTGAGAAGTATTCAACGCAATATCCACCAAATCTTCTGAAGTAGGATTAATCTGGAGAGTACAATCTGCAAGAAACACAATCTTATGCTTAAAGTTTAAAATCATTACTCCCGATGCTTTAGATCCTTTTTTACCAATAACTCTCATTATTGGCTTAAAAGCTTTAGGGTAAGCAATCCCCATCCCTGTAATCATCCCATCAGCGTAATTTTCCTTTACGAGCATAGAACCGAAATAGATATGATTTTTCATTCTAGATTTTGCTAATTGATAAGAAACTCCTTTTCTTTGTTTCATTTCATAATAGGTATTGATGAGATGATCGAACTTATTAAACTCCCTAGGATATATGATTTGAATATTTTCAAGATTGGAAATACTATGTTCTGAAATGATTTTTTGAATTTCATTTTCATGTCCAATTAGTATTGGTTCAATAATATTTTCATCTTTTAATATAGAAACAGCTTCCAAGATTTTTGGATTAGTAGATTCTGTGAAAATTAGTTTTACTTTCTTGTCCTTCGGGAGTCTGGATCTAATATCGTTTAAAAATCCAGATGCATTTCCTAATCTTTCATCTAACTCAAGGGCATATTTAGTTAAGTCGAGTTCTTTTTTTCTAGCGACTCCTGATTCAATCGCTGCCTTAGCAACTGCTGGAGCAACTTTTGTTAAAACTCTTCTATCAAATGGTTTTGGGATTAAATATTCTCTTCCAAAAGAAAAGTTTTGATTTCCATACGCCATCTTTACGTCTTCGGTAATTGGATCTCTCGCAAGCTCAGCGATTGCATTAACAGCTGCTATCTTCATTTCTTCGTTAATAGATTTTGCCCGAACATCAAGAGCTCCTCTAAATATAAATGGAAACCCCAGAACATTATTCACTTGGTTAGGATAGTCACTTCGACCTGTAGCCATAATTGCATCGTCTCTTACTTCTTTGACATCTTCAGGGAGTATTTCAGGGTCAGGATTGGCCATAGCAAAAATGATTGGATTCTTGGCCATAGATTTAACCATCTCTTTAGAAACTAATCCTTTCATAGAAAGTCCAATGAATGCATCAGCAGATTTCATCACATCATCTAAGGTTCTGCGAGTTGTGTCATTGGCAAACAATTCTTTATACTTATTCATTCTTTCAGCACGACCTTTATAAATCACACCTTTAGAGTCACACATGAAAATATGCTTTCTTCTGAGTCCCATTTTATGAAGTAACTTTGCACAAGCTATAGATGCAGCTCCCGCTCCTGAAAATACAACTTTAACTTTATCAATTTTTTTATTAGCAATTTTTAGAGCATTCAAAAAAGCGGCACAAGTTATAATGGCCGTTCCATGTTGATCATCATGAAAAACTGGGATATCTAATTTTTCTTTTAAAATTCTTTCAACCTCAAAGCATTCTGGTGCTTTGATATCTTCTAAATTAATTCCACCAAAGGTTGGTTCGAGGGCCTCTATGGTTTTAACCATATCTTCAACTGAGTCATTATTGATCTCAATATCAAATACATCTATATCTGCAAACTTTTTAAATAAAACACCTTTTCCTTCCATGACAGGCTTTCCTGCAAGAGCTCCGATATTTCCAAGACCAAGCACAGCTGATCCATTTGAAATGACTCCAACAAGATTTCCTTTATTCGTATATTTATAAGCAGCTTCTGGTTCTTCTGCGATTTCTCTACAAGGCCAAGCAACTCCTGGAGAATAAGCATTTGATAAGTCTCTTGCAGTAGTGCAAGGCTTGGTTGGGACTACCTCAGATTTTCCAGGCCTTCCTTCGAAATGATATAATAATGCCTCTTTTTTTCTCTCTTGCCGCAAGTCATGTTTAGATTGGCTCATCAGGGTCTCCTTTGGAATTCCCCATTGTAACTTTCCACCTTTCAAGTGACAATATAGACATGGATAAAGAAAAGATTCTTC
>JAHDHG010000084.1 GCA_020631435.1 Bacteriovoracaceae bacterium
TTATTGATATTAGACTTTGAAAAAACAGATACCTTTAATGTTAAAGAAGTTTTAAGGAAATCTGAATCAACAAATCCCATTTTCTCTATTCAGTATCCGGCCATCTCTCAATTTTTAAAGGGAGCATCATTTGAGGAGAAAGATTTTGAAGATGAATTTAAAAAATTATTAAAAAATTCTTTTGAGTTAGACTCAGGATCTGTTTTTAAAGATTTATTTGAATTAGGCCCCTTTTTTAAAGGCTATACAGAATTAAAAGATGGCTTGATTTCAAAACTTGGTGAAGAAATAGATCAAATAGGATTCTTTGATATCGGTGGGAAAAAGTTCTTAAGAATTAAATCTACAGATGCAAAGTTCTCTTCAAATAGCTCAAGAGAAGAGTATCTTATAAATATAGAAGATGAGAAAAGTGTCATTTATAAATTCTTTTTAGATGGGTTAGGCTCTAGAAAAGATCACCAGATGATGGAGTTTTATCATAAGTTTCTTGATCGTATCTCATGGGTAGATAGTGATGAGGCGAATATAAGCGAGAAATCTCATGCGTTTGAAGTGATTGATTATTTTTTAAAGCCTGGAGAAAGGTCTCATAGTGAAGAAGATCATGATGCTATTTATAATTTTTACTTCAAGCTTGGTAAAAAAATAGTCCAAGCAAATAATGAGAAACTTAAGAAAGATTTTTCTGAAAAAGTTGAATCTTTTCTTAAAATGATCGTTAGTTTAAATAATAAGGCACAAGAAGAGGGTAGCGTAGAAACTAAGTATTCTAGTCTAGTGGAAAGAGTTCGAGTCTTTATAAGGCATTTAAAAATGAAGATACTGAATTTTTTGGGGTAGCTTCTGAGTGAGTTTATTAGACATCATAGTTTACTCTCTTATTCAAGCCATATGTGAATTTTTACCTGTTAGTAGTTCAGCTCATCTTGCACTAGTTCCTAGAGTTTTAAAAATTAACGACCCAGGAATAATTTTTGATTTATTTCTTCATTTTGGCTCAACTCTTGCTGTAATTCTATATTTTAGAAAGAAAATAATTGAGATTTTAAAAGAGGGTGTAGGATCTTTTAAACATAACTTCTTAAAAAGTACATTTTTTAAAGTTGGTCTCGTCACATTTGTTTCTGTGATTTTCATTTTTATTTTTAAAGATATAGTTTATTCGCTTAGAGGAAACCTTGTATCTATTGCAATTGGCTTAATTATATTTGCTATATTCTTATCCCTTAGTGATATATTAGGTGCAAAGAAAAAATCTGATTTTCTAAGTTTAAACCTCTTATCTTTATTTTTAGTTGGTTTATTTCAATCTTTTGCAGTTTTCCCTGGAGTGAGTCGATCAGGTGCAACGATTACAGTGTTAAGATTCTTTGGACTTGAAAGAGAAAAAGCAGGAGAGTTCTCTTTTTTAATCTCTATTCCTATTATTCTTATTGGAACATTGTATAAGTGTTTGGAAGTATTCAAGGGAGATGTCGTTGTTAATTTTGAGTGGGCCAACTTGTTTTTAGGGGTTGTTTTAACCTTTATTTTTTCTTATATAGTTATTCACTTTTTTCTTAGGATTTTAAAGAGGTGGAGTTTGCATCCTTTTAGTTTTTATAGGGTTATTTTAGGTGTTATTTTATTAAGTATTTAATTACTTTTTAGTATCAATAAATGGTGCGAAGAAATCCATACATTTAAAGCCTGTGCCTGCTATTCCATGTTGATTTTTAATTAATGATTCTAGGCTTGGCAATGTATCAAGTTGAGGATATTTTGCACGCTCTTTGCCCATTGGAATGAACGTAGATATTTCGATAATGCCTTTTTTATAATTATCCCAATATGGGACATTCAAAAAAATGAGATCTGATTTGTTTAATTTATTTAAGTAGGCCTGGAAAAATGAAGTTTTGCTGGATGGTTGATAATCATCCATATATCTGATTTCTCCAAAATATTTTTGAGTTCTTGAATCGAATCTTTTAAATAGCTCTTTATGAGAGGTGAATATTTTTCTATATACTGCAGAAACCTCATATAGATGAAATGCGCAAGAAAAAGCCATTAATGCTCCCATACTCGCTTGTATATATGAAGAAAATCCATCTCCGATATATATATCTTTAAATGAATAACTTTCTATTTTGTCATGATTCTGATCTAACTTTTTTCTAATATTGAGTCCAGACATTCCTATGAAGTATGTTGCTGATAGTTTACATACGTTTCCTATCATTACATTTTTCCTATTCCATTGGTTGAAAAAGAAATCTATCCCTCTTGCTTGTTTAGAGCTTGGATACTTTTTCATTAAAGTATCAATATTTCTTAAAGATTTTTTGATTTCTTCATTAAGATTTGATTCGTCTACATAACCAGCGTAGTTTTGCATAACTCTGATAACATTACTATTCCACTTTTCTGAACTGATATTTTTAAAATTCTTGTCTAAGTCTTCTTCTTTAAGAACATTCAGAAATGATTTAATTTCTTCATTGTCTAGATCGGTTAAATATTTTTTGAACTCTTTTGTGAGACCTTTCTTTTTTATATCTTTATAAATATTCTGTAATTTTCTCATTTGCTTAGATTTAAATTTTTTTCCATCATCTAATTGATCAATCTTATTTACATAATTATTCCCTGTTAGCTGACCAGCAAATAATTTTAGAAAATTCAACTCCATTCCTTTCTTTTTAGTCATTAGGATGAATCTTTTTTTATCTTTTAAATAGGACTCATGAGGATTTCTCATATAGGGGTTTATGCTATCAAACTGCAAAAATTTATATAACTCTGTCGAGAACTCTGCTTTTCTAATTTCACCTTTTAATTTTTTTATAAAACTTGATAATGTTTTTGGACTATCCCAAACATTCGTAACACAGTTTACAACAGGTGATATAAGTCCTAAGAAAGCAATAGGGTAAACTAGTATTCTTCCTATTAATGCCGAGTTATTTACTTTGTATTCATCCTCAAGATAATTAGTATGAATACTCATTTCTTTTAAGTAATCAAAGTAACCCCAAAGTGCAGTTGAGAGAGCAATGCTACTAGCACAGCTAGTTGTTCTTCTGGAAATTGATAAACTCAGAGAGCTTGAACTATTTTTTAAGTTAAAAAGGTTCAGCTGAATACGCTTCAGCTTGTCAGGATTGCTTTTGATGAGATCAAATATATGAGCACTCATTCTATATAAGTGACTTTTCTTATTCGACAAATCTCTTGTTAAAAATTCAGAGAGGGCGATGTCGCCATCTAATATACTTTCGGCTAATATTTCAAAATATTTTTGATCAGGTTCACTACTAAGAAATTTAAGAAAATCTTGATCCGATTCAAAAATTTCTTTTGTTTCTCTAAGATATTGATCAATTGAAAATTGATCTTGGCCGAAACCTAAAAGCGAAAATAATATTAAAATAAATTTCACATATAAGTATCGGAAAGAAGATTCTAAAAATTAATGCTATTTATTGGATATAATTTAAATCTAAGAATATTTGAGCTCTGTAGGGCCTGTGTCATTATTTGAAACGAAAAATTAAAGCTAGGACACATTTAGAATTGCCGCTTAAAAAGCAATCATACTAGCACCTTAATAATTCTTAAGAAAAGGAAAGCTTCATGAGAAAGTCATTTTTAATATTTATGTTTTTTGGTTTTCAATTATTTTCGAGTTCTAAACTTTATATCTACGGTTTAAAAAAGCATTCTTCTGCCATATTGAGTTATGGTGCTAGTCCAGTAGCAGTTGCTTTTGAGATGGAAAATAAATTTAAAATGAATTTTTATATGAGGCTTTATTATGGCATGGGGGCTGGCAATGCTTCAGTTAGTTTTGATATTCCCAAACCTCTAGTTTTTCCTTTGGAAATTAATGAAATTCAAAAAACATTAGAAAAATACACATAAATAAGTTGGTTTTAAATAAATTTAGCAAAAATGATTTAGATTTAAGATTCGATTTTGATCTGGATTACACTCCTCACCATACTTTTAATTATGTTAGAGTAATTACTACTCAAGATGGTTTTGTAGCTTATAGTTGTATAGATATTTTTGATAAACATGGAAATTTAGTTGAATTCCTTATTTATTCTTATGCTGAAAAATGTGGAGAGAAGGAAATATTTCTTTCTCAAGAGCATTTAGCTCACACTTATGAAGAAGCGAAGAATTATTGCCTTTCGCTTGGAAGTAATTGGAATTTACCAAAACCAAGTGAATTAAAAGAGCTAAGAACAGTTACAGAACATGAAAGCCTAATTTTTTTCTCATCAAATATTGAGGAAATGATTTTTGGAAGTGATGGATTTCTCAAACCTATTAAAAGTGATACAAGCTATTACAATTGGCCTAAAAAGGTATTATGCATTAGAAATTAACTTCTATTTAAGTCATTAAGGTAAGGCTTAAATAATTAGTTTCTTCAGATATAAATGATCATCTACTTTGAGATTTTATAAGTAAAGCTTGGAAATGTAGATGTGAAAATTAAAGAAGCGACAACTTCCCTTTATTACCTTTTAAAGATAATCTAACTTGAAATAGTGTCGTAACTTGTACACCAATAACAAAATCATTGATTTTTATCTCTTGATTATCCTTAGGATCGATATAAAATACATCAAAATTTCTTAGGCCTTTTTCTTTAAGCTTAAGTCTTACAGATTTAAAATTCAGTAGTGTCCCATTTTGATTTCTTATATTACTAAATTCAAGATCCAGCATTTTTGATTTAGAAAAATCACCGTCAACTGGTTTAACTGTAATTCCTTTTTCTCCTATCGCCTTTTTTAAAAACCATTCACCTTTTTGATCTGTGTTTACAAGCTCAATTTCTTCTTTATCAAAATTAAGAGAAACCTTGGAATGAAGATTAGTTTTATTTAAACCTTCCCAGAAATTTGGCATTAAAGTAGATTGATAAAGAGAGCTTGTCCCATTGTCATCTCTTTTAAACTCTACCCCTAGGAAATCATATTTATCACCTGTTTTAGTTGTGACTAACTCAGCTTTGTAACTAATCTTTCCCATTAAAATACTTTTTAAATTAACATCAAGACTAATAGGGATATCTGCCTTGGCAGAAGTTTTATAATTTGAGAGAAACTCAGATAATAATTTATATCTTTCTGTGGATTTAGAAAATAACGATGATGAAATAATTAGACAAAGTATGAAAGTTTTCATGCTTTTATATAGCCTAGTCTTGAATTTTTTTGAAGAATACTATGTAAAATCTATAGTTGAATGGATTGTGATTTTAGCTACTTAGATTTGAAAATTGCTAATATTCTCAATCTATTTATTCAAAAGAGAATTTATCCCTCGAAAGATATGCTCAACAGATACTGCCATCAAGAATAACCCCATAACTCTAGTAAAGACATTAAGAGCAACTCTTCCTAAAACCTTTCTAATGTTTCTAGAAAAAGTAAAAAGAATTTTTACAATAACTGATAAGACGACAATTGTTATCACCGCGTATAGCCAATGCTTGGGAGCGGTGAAATTATAAGAATTAATGATGGAAGCTGTGATTGTTCCAGGACCGGCAAGCATAGGGATGGCTAGAGGGACAATTCCAATCTCTCTAATGCGAGATTGCCTATCAATTTCATCTTGGTTGATTTTAGAGGGAGAGTTTTCGGCTTTAATCATATTTAGAGCTGTTAAAGCAATAATAATTCCTCCTCCCACTTGAAATGAAGGTAGTTGAATACCAAAAAAATCTAAAATATTATTTCCAAAAAAAGTTGCAAGAAGTAGAGTTACCAAAACTGCAAATGCACAATTATTAGAAATTTTTGAAAGTTCATCTTGAGAATAGGGTGCAGTAAGAGTAATAAAAACTGGAAGTGCTCCTAGCGGATTTAAAATCGCCAGCATAGACATAAAGTAATTTATGATGTCAGTTGATGTTTCCATTTTGTAATTTAATTATCTCTTCTCTTAATAAATGAAGCGATTGCTCGGCAAAAACTATCTTATTACTTTCTCTATTTCTAAAATACTTGAATAAAACAGTCCTGCTGTTTGTCTTAGAATCAAGAGCAATCCAAACGTGAGGGAAGTCATGATCTACTTCTAAAAATCCAGTAGTTGCTAAAGCAAAGTCTGATTTAAACTTTTTTCTTACTGCTTTGGCCATTTGTATGGCGACTTCTTTGCTAACTACTCCATTGTCTTCAATAATTTTTGAAGAGATACCTAAAAGATCTTCTTTAATGCGATTTTGATAGGCCACGACTGATCCTTGAAAATATTGAGAACTTCCTGAGTTTTTTGTTAGAAGATTTGCAATCATTCCACCCGTACATGATTCCGCAGTCGCAATTGTAAGGTCGTTTTCAATTAATAATTTATGCACTACATTTTCAATCGAATCATTGCCTACATTCCAAATATATTGATTAATGGGAGAAGAGGAGATGACTTTAGTAATTTGGATTTTTTTATCCTCAATCTCTTGATTATTATTTCCATGGATTTTTATACAAATATCAACACCAGCTCTTTGCGGCAAAGAAGATACCTCTCCAAAAACAGATAATTTCTCCCAAAGTTTAGGATCTAAATTAAAAAAGATATCTTTTTCAATGATGCCTCTTGATCTATAAAAAATTTTCTCAATAACTTCACTCCCTTGATAAATACTTGGAAAAAAATTTATAAGCATAGAATTAAACTCACTAGGAACACCGGGAAGTGCGAATAGTTGATGTTTTTTTGAGTATAAACCCGGAGCGAATCCTGACTCATTATAAACAGCTTCAAAATCATCAGGGATAATATGATAATGAGATTCTTTTTCATTGTATTTCTTATTTTTCTCTTCAAATTGCTTTTTTATAAGAGTTAATGCAGGTTCAGAAAAATTAAGATCTAAATCGAGTGCTGAAGCGATAGAGTTCTTGGTTCTATCATCTATTGTTGGCCCTAGTCCTCCAGAAAGAATCGTAAATCCAGAACTTTGTGATAATGCTTTCTTGATTGATTTAGGAGTATCTGTACAAAATATAGACTGATTGAGAGAAATTCCTTTATTTTCTAGATATTTACCCAGAAAAAATAGATTTTTATCCTGAGTTGTTCCGTCAAGAAGTTCATTTCCTATACATATGAGATTTATTTTTTCCATGAGCTTTTATTCTTTTTATAATTTAAGTATAACGAAAATAAATGGAAAAAGAACTTAGTTTAATTTTAGATTTTGATCAAGATTTAGAGGTGCATCTAAATAAAATGTATCCCAATGTGAATTATAAAATTTTATCTAAGAGCTTAGATGCTAGAAAAGCACCATTAGGCAGAAAACCAAAGTATGTTTATAAGATTTTAATCAACCCTTCCAAGAGTTTTGATTTAGATTTAAAAAAGATCAATACTGAAACAAAACCCTTGATAGTCGGCTCAGGGCCAGCGGGGTTATTTGCAGCTTTAAGATTAAAAGACTATGGAATTCAATCAATTGTTTTCGAAAGAGGTGAGCCAGTTCTTGAGAGAATGAAGAGTATTTCGAAATTTTGGAGATATGGTGAACTTAATGAGGAAAGTAATGTTTGCTATGGCGAAGGAGGAGCTGGTTTATTTTCAGATGGAAAACTTTATACGAGAGTAAAGTCACCTTTTATAAAATATGTTCTTCGTAAGCTAGTTGATTACGGAGCTGATGAAGAAATTTTGTATGTCTCAAATCCACACCTTGGAAGTCATAAAATCAGAAAATTGATTAAAGAAATTTCTAAAGAATTAATTGAATTTGGGTCTGAGATTCATTTCAATACAGAAGTGAAATCACTTATTGTTAATAATGATCAGGTTGAGGGATTGATAACCTCTCATGATGAAAAATTTTTCTCCTCAAAAGTTATTTTAGCGGCAGGTCATAGCCCAAGAGATTTTTATCAAACTTTGCACAAGCAAGGTGTAGAGATGAAGAAAAAAGATTTTGCAGTAGGTGTGAGAGTTGAACATAAAAGAGATTTTATAGATAAAGCACAGTTGGGGGAATTTTCGGATCATCTAGGAGCCGCTTCTTACCGATTAAGTTTTCATGATAAAAAAGTAGATAGAGGGACTTATAGTTTTTGCATGTGTCCCGGAGGCTATGTCCTATCATCTGGAACAGAGAAAAATAAAATAGTTACAAATGGGATGAGTAATGATTCACATAACTCATCTTGGTCAAATGCTGGTATTGTAGTCTCTGTTAAGTCAGATAAACTAGAAGGTGATGTATTTTCTGGATTTGATTTTATTGAAGACATCGAAGCAAAGGCATTTGAGGAATCGAAGAAAGTTTCGTCTGGGAAAGAATTGCCAGCAATGACTTTAGGAGAGTTGAGAATTGGGAAGTTAAATGATGGCCCTCTGCCGAAATCTTCCGTGCCTTCTAAATTAGTCAAAGTAAATTTTAATAAAATATTCCCAGATTTCATTATTCAATCTTTAATTAAAGCTTTCGAGCAGTATGATAAGAAGTTACCAGGTTTTTCTGATTCGAATGTTTTACTTATTGCTCCAGAAACAAGAACTTCTTCTCCAATTACTGTTGTTCGAGATAAGCAAACTCTTGAATCTAGTAGTATTAATGGTCTTTATCCTTGTGGAGAGGGTGCTGGTTATGCTGGAGGCATTACTTCTGCAGCAGTTGATGGAATAAAAGTTGTAGAGAGCCTTATTAAAGAGTTAAGTTGATTTATCTTCTTAAGTTATGAATCTTATCTTTTTCAATATTTAAAATAATTCTTTTATTAATTTTGAATTTTTTATTATAAATGATGGCGTCATGATTTCCTGCTGGAATACGATAATTTCTAAAAGGCATTACTTTTTTGAATGTTTCACCTTCATATTTATATTTGAGATATGTACCCTTAGGAAATTTTTCGCTTGAATTTAAAATTCCTTCTTCCCTGAATTTCATATCATCTATTGTGACTTTATAAGTTTTTTGCTTATCACTTAACGTGAGAAGCTTATAAAAAGGCTTATGGTTTTTCTTTGAAACCTTAATTCTTAACTTTTCATTAAGATTAACCTCATTACCTAAATGAGAGTAGGCAACTTGCTCTCCGTTAATAAAGATATTTGTTGAAGGATCATAGTTTTCAAAAAAGATGATTCCTTTAGTGTCACCTTCTTCAATTATTTTAACGATATCACCTTCACCGGATCGATCAGAAATTTGTTGAGAAGAAGGAAGCCTTGGTATTACTTTTTTCTCATTTAAATACGGGAGAGAAAAATAACCAACAGTTGCAAAGAAAGTGAGTGATAAAGCAATTCTGAAAAAAGAGTTTTTCTTTTTAACTTGTTTACCTTTGAGTCCAGGGTTAGAGAGCGCTTGTGGAGCATATCTAAACTGTGTTCTCGTGGCATTCGTTTTTCTGTCGACTACTGGTGCATCTTTAAGCGCTGATTGAATTCTCGCATTTTCTTTAGATACGATATCATTAAAATTATTCCTTCTAGTCGTTCTAGTAAAATCAACCGATAACTCTGAATCAGTTGCATCAAAACCAAGATCAATAGTTCTACTTTCTTTTTTCGTAACAATTAATGCTTCAACTGTGGAAGCATCAATCCCTTCATACATATTTCTCTGAGCGTTGGAGTTATCATAATCACTTAAATATGGCTGAATGTTAATTTTTCCATACTCTACTAATCGTTCTCTATCTTTTTTAATATCTTCTTTAAAAAGCTCTTTTGAAAAATAGGCCAAATCAGTTGCATTAAATTCAGGAAACTTAGCATAAAGAAATCTGACTAATGCTCTATTTAGGGCATCCATGTTTTTAAATCTATTATTTCTATCTTTGCTTAAAGCTTTTAAAACAATTTCATCTAGTTCTTGTGGAACATTTGGATTTATTGTCGAAGGAGGAGGTATCTCACAAGCTTGAATTTTCTTTAATACAGCTAAATCATTTGCAGCAGTAAACAGTTTAGTACTGCAAAGCATTTCCCAAAGAGTAATTCCAACAGCGAACTGATCATACCTATGATCTAACTCTAATCCATCCAAGTATTCTGGAGCAAGATAGGAGAGTTTACCCTTAATAGTTCCAGCTTGAGTTGCTTCAGAGTTCGTCTCAGCTTTTGCGATACCAAAATCGATGACTTTAGTTGCACCGTCGTAGGTAAGCATAATATTATGAGGAGAAATATCTCTATGAACAATATTGTATGTTTTTCCAGTTAGCTTATCCGTAAACGTATGAGCATAGTGAAGTGCTTGAGAAACTTGAGAAATGATATAAGTTGTAATCTCAACAGGAAATACAAATTTTCTCTTCTTAAGTCGATCAAGGTATTGTTTTAAGTTCTTTCCATCAACGTATTCCATTGCTGTATAAAGAACGCTATCAACTTCACCATAATCATAAGTTTGCGCGATATTGGGATGAATGAGGCCGAAAGTTACTTTAAGCTCGTCTTTAAACATCTGAACAAATGCGGGATCGTTAGAATATTGCTTTTGGATCATCTTGATCGCAACGATCTTATTCGCTTGCTCACCTAAAAAACGAGCACGACAAATCTTTGCCATCCCGCCATCAACTAGGTGATCTAGAATAAGATATCTACCGAATCTTTTCAGTTTTAAGTCATTAGACATATTTAATAACCTCATAGTTTTTTCGGAAGGTATTGAAAATACTTGAAGTGAATTAACCTGATGTCGAACATTTTACCTCTATTATTACCGATAAATTGTCATTTGTGCGACGCGCAAAAAGGGAGAGTTATTGATGAATCTTCTATGGTGGGTTGATATCAAATTTTAATTACTTGGACGAATTATTCAGGGTAGATTTTACATGTAATTACTATAGTTCTGGACTGAGTTCATCTATTTTTCTAGATGAAAGAAGTGAGATTTTTAATCCTTCTTCTTTCCATTCATTCTTTTAGCTGTGTTAAAACTGTTTTTAATAGGTGCAAAACTGATGAATCTTTACATAGACTTGTTAAAGATAAAAAAATCAAAAAGTACATTAGTAATTCTTTTGATTATTCCATCTTATTAAATTCTAAAAAACCTCTATCAGCAAAGGAATTGGTTAAAAAATTTTCAGATAGTGAATCATTCAAAGAATTAATTTCAAGCTGTCAGCAAAAAAAAATAGCACCTAATTGCTATAAGTTTCCAATGAGAGTTCTTGTTCATTCTCTATATCAAGAAAAGCTGATGGATGAATTGAGTGTTTTGCTATTTTACAATGATTTAATTTTTGAGAAAAAAGAAAAGTTAAATTTACCAACTCTTAAGTCATACAGTTCCAAAGTGAAGATATTAAATAACATTA
>JAHDHG010000085.1 GCA_020631435.1 Bacteriovoracaceae bacterium
TTGAGAATCAAGCATGTTGACGTGAAGAATAATATCATTACTTGGACCATTAAATTTAGTTTGAAATCTTAACCCAAGCCATCCATGAGAAGGTTTTTCACTAATACCATAACTCTTTGCTGCAACTGTATTTGCAAAAGCAAAAAAACGAGTCTTTGATCCACGTTCATCACCTAATCTTTCAATTAAAAGATCAAACTCATGATCAAGCATTTTATCTAATCTCGTTTGACAGACATATCTGCCTGATTCTTCTTTTCCATAGATAGAATCAGAGAAAGTCATATCATAAGCTGAAATTGACTTTGCTACAGTTCCAGAAGCTCCGCCGGCCTTAAAGAAATTACCTGCAACTTCTTGTCCGGCACCAATTTCTGCCAAGGTCCCATAGAGGGCCCTATCAAGATTAAGTTTTAACGCTTTTTGTTTAGTACTGAGAATCAAGCTCATGAGTAAATTGTATAGGAGGAATTTTAAGGTTTAAAGGAATTTGCAAAAAAAAAGCTCCCTTTAGGGAGCTTTGAAATATCGATAAATTATTTAATATTAATCAAATTGAACTTTTAAAGGATTAGAATCAGAAGTTCTTGTGATGTCTCCAGTATTTAAATTAATGAATTCAGCATGACATTCGATTTTAACTTTCGCATTTCCGGCTTTTCTTAATCCAAAACTGCTTATATTATCCATTTCTACAAGTCTAAAAGCAGCATCATCATTGATAGCATCGACAGAAAGACCGTATCTTCTATTATTTTTATCAATAGCTTCACAAACTAATGACTCGCTTATAACTCTATATTCCGAAGCCTTTAAATTCTTTGCAAGCTTTGAAAATTGAATTTCTTTATTTAATACTCTATCTGTCTGCTTATTGTTAAAACCAAAGCTAAAAATCTTCTTTTTATATAATGTTATTTGATCTTTAAGGATTATACTTCCATCTAACTTTATTAATTTCAAACCAATTGCTGCAGCTCCTATTGCTTCACCATTTCTTTTGAAAATCAATTTAATACCCTCACTTAGGAATGTATTTACTTTTAAAGAATCATAGTTCGCTATATAAAGATCTAAATTAAGTTTTGATACTTTACCATTTTCATGATGACTAAATTCAATATCTTCAATTCTTATGTCTAAATCTTCTGACTCACCTAAAATTGAAATATCATAATCTCCACCTGAAATATTGGTAGATTTCATTTTTAATTCACTAGCATCAACTGTTAAGTTCAACTCGGCTTTCGAAATATCTTTACTAATTACTAAACTATCATCAAGTCTAACATCATCAAGCGATTCATTTTTAAAAGCTCTACACAATTTATAAATTTTCTCGCCTTCAAAATTAACGTCTTCTCTACTGTAATTCTTACCTAAGTATCTATACGTTTTAGAACCTTGTTTGCCATAACAGCTAGAAATAGAACATCCAATTCTATCTTTGAATGGAAACTTTCTATTAACTTTAATTGAAGATAATAATACAGCATCTTGAGACTTAGCATACCTTTCGCAAATTTCAGTTGAACCTAAATCTTCATTTCCAGAACTATCTTGATTAGGGTCAGAGTTATTTCCAGTATTGTTTCCGGTATTATCTCCATTATCATCTTCAGCTGGTGGCTCCTGATCAGGCAAGTCAGAAGGATCAATAGCAACTATTCCAGAAAAAGATAGATGTAACATATCGTGCTCATTTCCATCAGTAACTCTCATTCTAACTAAATCATCTAAATTGGGATTAGTACCCAACTCTTCATATTTAACTTGTCTAATTCGATAAGTAACAGTATTTCCCGAAAGAGAAATATTTGCATAATCAGTATCAAATGTAGCTGCAACTGTAATCCCTTCTTCTAAATAATCACTTATGTTAAATGAATAGGAATAATTATTATCTTTAGAAATCTCAACATCCTCGATACTTGCTTCAAAAGTAAACCTTGGTGAAGTACCTGAATTACCACCTTCGAATCCATTTTCATTTGACGCTGGATTAATGTTATCACCTTGATTTCTTGTCTCAGGACCACAAGATGTTAATAGCCCAAAAGTTAAAATTAAAACCAAACTTAAACTTCTCATACTCTCTCCTATGTTTGTAAAAGTTACATACTTAGATGCAAGGTGTATGCCAGTTCAACACAGTGAAAAATCATACTTTTTCAGCTACTTAGTCATATATCATGTCAGGGGTTTGTAAAGATTTTTAGCAGGTGTACAAAAAATAGACAGTGATTAACTAAGTAAAAATCCAGAATAAATTTAAACTTATATAAGAATAAAATATCTCTATAAGTCAAAAGAAATGCTACTAAACTGATTGATTGATTTTATATTCAAATAATTTATTTGGTTGGATAATGCTTAGCTCTTATTAAATATAGTTGAATAAAGATCGGATTCATAATTTTCAAGAAGTAGCTTTTTTTATGGAAGCTACTTCTTTAAAAGCTTAGTCACCATTTCTTCAACATCTTTAGAAACTGTTTTAGATTCAAGGATTCTTCCAATCTCAACTCTTGTAAATTCAGCTACTGATTTTGGTAATTTCTTTAAATCAACAAACATCTTGGTCATTCTTGAGGCCACTTGAGGATTATAAGAATCAATTTCTATAATTTTATCGACTAAAAAAGAAAGAGTTTTTGAATTCACATCATAGATTCTAGGTTGATGCATTCTTAAAAAAGAGGCCAATGACCCATAAATATGATTAGGAATATTTTTATCAAAGCCTTCATCATTAAAAATCTTCTCTAATTCTTTATGTACATCATCTGTTCTATAAAGCCTTCCTTGGAAAAACTTAGGAAAAAGTTGAGTATATTTCTTACAAAATTCGTTAAAATCTTGATTGGCCCTATCTCTTGAATTTTTAAAATATTTATTCATTAAACCTAGAGCCGATAATCTATCAGTCATATTTTCAGATTTAAAATATTGATCAGATACTAAATCTTCATTTACTGGATTATGAGCTAAGAACTTTAACAATGAATTTTTGTAAACTCTCAGGCCTTGATATTTGGCATTCCAAATATTTTTATTTTCATTAAAAAGATTTTGATAAATTGACTTAAAATCATCTTCAAGATGAGAGCTCACAAATTTCAATAAGTCTTCAAAGCTATTTTCAATTTTTATAAACTCATATTCTTTTGTTAATTCATAGAGCTCTAACTTTAATGGTAAGCTTAAAAATACTCCCTTAAAATGATCATCAAGTTTTTCATCATTTAGTACCGATTCAATAACTGAGATTAATTTCTTATTAAATGCCTTGCCCTCTAAAGCATGATCTAAGATCGCTTTTTTATAAAGATTCTGCCCAGCGTCCCATTTATTAAAAGAATCATCTTCTAATGTCGCGAGTTCAAACATTTCCTCTTCATTTAATCCTAGATGTAGAGCAACAGGTGCAGAAAAACCTCTATTAAGTGAAAGTAATGGTTTGTTAATAGAATTTAATTTAAGTTTCAAAGATCTATCTTTAAAAAATAAAATATCATCTCTTATATAACTATCTTTTGCATCCAAGGTTAAATTTTCAATCGAATTTAGGAACTTAAATCTAAGAGGAATTTCAAGAATATCATCTTTTGTTGTATCTAAAAAAGATTGAGAAATTTCAATGGTCCAATCATTATCTTGATTCCAATAATTTAGATGAATTTGAGGAGTACCGCTGACATCGTACCATTTTTTAAAATGAGAAAAATCATGATCTGAAACACTCTCCATGGAATGGACAAAATCTTCAGTCGTGACAGCTTGACCATCATAAAGATCAAAATATTTTGCCATCCCCTCTTTAAATTTTTCTTTCCCAATAATAGAAAAAATCATCCCTATGACTTCTGCACCTTTTTCATAAACTGTAGAAGTATAGAAGTTATCCATTTTTATATAAGACTTTGGTTTGATGGGATGACTAAATGGCCCATTGTCTTCAGGAAACTGAGCAGCACGGAGCATGACTGTATCATCTATCCTCTTTACATGACGAGAGTTTAAATCACTTGAAAATTCTCTATCTCTAAAAACAGTCAGTCCTTCCTTTAAAGTTAATTGAAACCAATCTCTACAAGTAACCCTATTTCCGGTCCAATTATGAAAATACTCGTGCCCAATAACTGCTTGTATTCCATAATAGTCTTCATCTGTAGCGGTCACATTATTGCCTAAAACATATTTAGAGTTAAAAATATTAAGGCCCTTATTTTCCATTGCTCCCATATTAAAAGAATCAACGGCCACTATCATATAGATATCTAGATCGTACTCAAGATTAAATCTATCTTCATCCCACTTCATTGATTGCTTAAGTGATTCCATCGCATGACCAACTTGATCTAAGTTTCCTTTATCTACATAGATCTCTAAGGAAACGACTCTTCCAGAAGTGGTCGTATAAGTATCTTTAGCTAGATCTAAATCACCTGCAACCAAAGCAAAAAGATAACATGGCTTTGGATGAGGGTCTTCCCATAAAGCAAAGTGCCTCTCACCAAGATCACCTGAATCTATTAAGTTTCCATTGGATAATAAAAACTTAAATTCTTTGTCAGCAGTGATTTTAGTTTTAAACTTTGTTAGAACATCTGGCCTATCATAATAATAAGTCATCTTTCTAAAGCCTTCGGCCTCACATTGAGTGCAGTAAATTGAACCTGACTTATATAACCCCATTAAAGAAGTATTGGTCTCTGGATGAATTTCAGTAACGATTTCAATTTCAAAATGATCACTGGGCCCAGTAAAAATTAATTTATTTTCATTTATATCATAATTTGAAAAATCATTTCCATCAATCTTAAAGCTTACTAGCTTTAAATCTTGGCCATGAAAATCAATCGAAGAATCTCCCTTTGAGTTTGGATTTCTCGATAATTTCATATGATTTTTAACGATAGTTTTATCTGAATAGATATCAAAATCTAAATGAATAAAATCTACTAAGTAATTTGAGGGTTGGTAATCTTTAAGATGTATAGTTTGTGGTGTCTCTGTTTTCATCCATAAAGGATATTATACGGATGGCCCACCCGCAATTAAATCTGAAGATGTATCAAACTTTTTAAAGTTGTCTATAAACATACCAGCTAATTTTTTAGCTTGTTTGTCGTATGCATCTTGATCTTTCCATGTTTTTTTAGCATTTAAGACCGAATCATCTACTCCATGAATTGCTTTTGGGATATTGAGTCCAAAATATTCTTCTTTTTCGTATTCAGCTAAGTTTAGCTCACCAGATTGAATGGAATCAATAATTCTTCTTGTCACTTGTAGCGGGAATCTATTTCCTTCTCCATAAGCTCCACCTGTCCATCCAGTATTAACTAACCAGACTTTAATATCATGTTTTTGAATATAATCACCTAGAAGCTCAGCATATTCTGAAGCTTTTCTCATCATAAATGGAGCTCCAAAACAACATGAAAATGTAGCAGTTGGTTCAGTCACTCCTACCTCTGTCCCAGCAAGCTTTGCAGTATATCCAGATAAGAAATAATACATTGCTTGCTCTTTAGACAATTTACTAACTGGTGGTAAAACTCCAAAAGCATCAGCAGTTAATAAAAACATATTATTAGGAAGACCACCACGTGAACCTTCTTTCACACCATCAATATAAGTTAATGGATAAGCAACTCTTCCATTTTCTGCGATCGATTTATCGAAATAATCAGGAACTCCAGAATCATTAAGTACAACATTTTCTAAAATTGCACCTCTTGTACTAGCTGCTTTAAAAATACCAGGCTCACCTTCTTTCGTTAGTTTATAAGTTTTCGCATAACACCCACCTTCAAAATTAAAAGTGCCATCTTCACAAAGAGCGTGTTCATCATCTCCAATTAACATTTTTCCTTCTTGTGTAGACAGTGTTGTTTTCCCAGTTCCAGAAAGACCAAAGAATACTGAAACATTTCCATCCTTATCTACATTGGCTCCAGCGTGCATTGGAAAAATTTTATCATTTGGTAAGAGATAGTTCATCACTGAAAATAAAGATTTTTTTATTTCACCAGCATAAAGTGTTCCAGCAATCAAAATTTCATGATTATCCATATCCATAGCAATGACTGTTTCTGATCTTACGTCATACTTATCTTTATCGATATGAAGTGTTGGTGCATGATAAATTGTATACTTACCTAATCTATGTTCTTTAAAACCATCATCTCTCATTAAGTAATTAAAGAATAATGTATGAGATGGATGAGTTGAAAAAAGCTCTGCTTGAAGTGCATGGTCTGGATGGGCCCCTACATTTTTTGTAGACCAATATAATTGATCAGAGGAATTGATATGATCTAGTACATCTTTTTTAATTCCAGCAAAAGTCTCAGGAGACATCTTATGTATATTATTTTCCCAATCAATAGTCTTCTCTGTTAAATCAGAAACAACAACATACTTATCTTTCGCTGCTCTTCCAGTATGCTTACCTGTATAAACTACGATCGCACCGTCAGGAGTTTTCTTAGCTCCTTGCTTATTGATTGCATGCTCTAAAAGAACTTCTGTATTCGAGTTTGAAAAAATTAATTTATTTGTATGAGTAAATCCATGATCTTGTGGAGCATTCATTAAGTAATCCTATGTTTTATTTCCTAAAATCCTATCAGATGGGCACCGAGATGAGAAAGATTCATCATGAATTTTCAGCTATGTAGCTAATATCAAACAAAAAGATGCTTAGATAAACCTTTGAAATCACTAGGTTTTCACTTGGAGTTTATCAATTTATGAGATAATTTATTTGTGAATAAATAATACTTATAGGAGTAAAAATGAAAAGAAGATCTTTTATTAAATTTTCGGCGTTAGGTACCTTAGCACTATCTACTTTATCTCCAGTTTTATCTCTGGCAAAAGAAGTCGCAAAAAAAGCTGGTGAAAAAGTAATGTATGCTGGGAAAAAGTTTAAGTATGTTGCTGATGCTGTAAAAAATCCTCCTAAAATGGGAAAGTTTAAAACTGAAACAAAGAAAGTTAAAGAATTTGTAAAAACAAATAACTTAACTATTAAAGATGAAGAAGCAATTTCTAATTGTTTATTTTGTTCTCAATTTCATAAGATGGAAAAAGATGGGAATGGGAAATGTAAGTTAATCAATAAAGGCAAGGACAAGGATTCTTGGGTTGGAAAAAATGCATGGTGCCAGATGTATAAGCCTGAAAAGAAATTAGATAAGATTAAGAAGAGACTTTCTTAATCACCAATTAAAACGATAAATTGCTTGGGTAGTCTTTCTTTTATGAACTAATAGAATTGGCTACCTTCCAAGCTGTTGAAAAACAAGATTGTAATAAATAGCCACCAGTTGGAGCTTCGTAATCTAACATTTCACCACAAAAATAAATTCCTTCAATATTCTTAAATTCTAAAGATTCATTTAAATTTGAAAAACAAATCCCTCCTGAAGTAGAGATCGCTTCATTTATGGGCCTTGGTTTCTCCAAAGAAACCTTAAGAGATTTAATATTTTTTGCAAGCTCTTCCATGCTTTCAAAAACTTCTGGCTCAAGTAATTCTTTTAAGAAAATAAAAATGTTTCTAGAAAAACCAAGGCTTTTCCTTAAATGATTGCTTAAACTAACTTTTTTATTTCTATTTTCTATTTTAGAGAAAATGGCCTTTTCTGATAAACCTGGTTTTAGGTCTATAGATATATAAGTAGAATTGTTCCTTAATTCGTCTCGAATAAAATTTGAAAGAGCATAAATAGGACCACCTTCTACTCCATAAGGAGTTAACATCAAGTCTCCTTTAACTGATTTTTCATTAAAGAAAACTTCAACATTTTTAATATAAGATCTTTGAATATTTTTTTTAAAGAATTCAGACCATGATCTTTCAAATCCACAGTTCATGGGCAGGAATTCATTTATTTTAAGTCCTAACTCCTCAAGATTTTCTTTCCATAAACCATCTGAACCTGTTTTTTTCCAACTCGCTCCTCCTAAACCAAAAACAATAGAATCGGCCTTAACTACAATTTTTTCATTGGAGAATTCAAAAGTTAATTCTTTATCTTTATTAATTTTGATAAATTTATGTTTGAGATAAAGATTAAAGCCTTCATAACTTTTAAGAATTTTAATCCAATTGACTAAGGCCTCACCTGCCTGCATTTTTTCAGGAAAGATTCTACCACTACTTCCAACGAAGGTCTCTAATCCTAATTCTTCTTTAAACCAAGATCTTAAATCAGAAGCAGAGAATTGTTCTAAAAGATTTTTAAACCTATTAGAATTTTTTCCATATTTTGATGCAAATTTATCAAGTTCTTCAGAGTGAGTTAAATTGAGTCCTCCATTACCTGCAATTAAAAACTTTTTTCCTGGGCCTGAGGAATGATCATACAGATCAACCGAATAGCCTTTTTTTAAAAGAAGATAAGAACAAAAAAGTCCTGCAGGCCCTGCTCCAATGACAATCACCTTAGCTTTCAATTTTGCTTACCTCCAACTCTCAATACTTTCTAATTACAATTTATTCTACTCGATGCTTCTTTATTTGTACTTAATTCAAAAAAAATAGATAACTCTCAAACTAGCCTCATCAAACTCATTTTAGACAAAATGAAAACTTTCCTTTATTTCTATTTTTTTTGTGTATAATCATGAATATTTCTCAAATAATACAAAGGAACTAAATGATGAAAATTTATGGATCACCTAAATCTAGTGCTGGTAGATGTTTTTGGACATTGGAAGAATGTGGAGTTAAGTATGAAGTAGGAAAAATAGATTTTAGGCAAAGAGAACATAAATCTCCTGAATTTTTAAAACTAAATCCTAATGGGAAAATTCCTGTTTTAGAGGATGGAGACTTTAAGATATGGGAATCAATGGCAATCAACTCTTATCTTGCACACTCACATTTACCAGAGTTATTAGGTAGTGATATAAAATCTAAATCATTAGTAAATCAATGGAGCTTTTGGGCCCTCGCTGAATTGCAAGATCCGATTATTCAAATATTCATACAATTGATTTTTGTCCCTGAAGAAAAAAGAAACTATGACTTAGTTAAGAAGATGCAAGATAAATTACCAGTTTTATTTCAAGTATTGGATTCAAGTTTAGAGGGAAAAGACTTCTTAGTTGGTGGTCAATTTTCACTCGCAGATTTAAATGTACTATCAGTGGTTGAAATCACAAAAGAGATCAAATTTGATTATTCAAAATATTCAAATATTTTAAATTGGGAAAAGCAGATATCTGGCCGCGATGCTTATAAAAGATATAAGCATATCCAAGCAGAGAGTTAAATTAGCTTAAGAACCCTATATTTTTTAGCCTTTTTTAAATTTAAAAGAGACTTTCCTTGGCTTTTAATGCTAGATATCTCCAATAAACCTAAGGAGACGTTATGAGTTCAAAGAAAGTATCTGGATTCAATGCCTTAATCTCTAACCAAGAGATTTTGAAATATCTAAAATCAGTAAGCATTTTTAAGCCTACCCCAGTGCAAAAAAAATCTATCAAACCTTTTATTCAAGGTGGGAACTATTCTGTCCAAGGAAGAACGGGAAGCGGAAAGACACTTGCATATTTGCTGCCAATCATTGAGAAGTTAAAGGAGTTTGAAACACAATCTTCTGAAGATTTAGTTGCTCATCCAAAAGTGGTTATCTTACTTCCGACAAGAGAATTAGCACTTCAGGTTTTTTCAGTAACAAAAGAAATATCTCACTTTGCAAAATTAAGAGTCAGAAAACTAGTTGGCGGAGATAAAGGAAAATCACTTCAGGGGTTATTTAAATCTAAAATTGATATTTTGGTGACCACTCCAGACAGATGCCTTAGGGCGTTTAGAAACAAAGAACTTAAGAGCTCTTCTCTAAAATACTTTGTTTACGATGAAGCTGATCAACTACTAGAGCCATCTTTTAGAAAAACAGTGAGCGCTATTAATGATTCTATTTCTAATCATGCTAAGAATATTTTCTTAGTAAGTGCAACAATGCCACTAAATTTCGATGAAATCATTTCTGAATTTTTCCCTGAAAGAAAATTTACTTTCCTTGGTCAGGATGAACAAAATACTATTGGACATAACATCAAAACATTCAATCACTTTGTTGAAGAAGACGATAAATTCTTTTATGTAAAAGGATTTGTAAAAAGATTAAATAATACTAATGGTCTAATTTTCACTGGTAACAAAGCAAGAGCGCATAAATTAAATGAAGTTTTACTTGAAGAGAAGTCAAAAAAACCTTGTTACCTTCTTCATAAAGATTTAGAAGTAAAAGAGCGTAAAAAGATTGTGGAAGATTTTAAAGCAACAGGTGGAATATTAGTTGCTACAGATATTTTTGCAAGAGGAATAGATCTTAATCATTTAGAATGGGTGTTAAACTTTGATATTCCTTCTGATGCTGATTACTACCTTCATAGAAGTGGCCGTGTTGGTCGTGCAGGTAGATCTGGTAATGTCTTTAACTTTATCACCTCTAGAGATGGTAAAAGAAAAAATAGAATTAATGAAACTCTTGTAAATCAAGGTAGAAGAGACTTAAGGATTTCGACTAGAAAGACTTTTTGATTTAAGCTTAAGAAATATATCTACTTCTACTTTACCAAGTTTATCTCTTACTAGAGTTAGAAAGCTTTTGAAGGCATCATTTAAAATCCCTTAGTCTTAAAGCCCATTCCTTCAAGTATCCCCCTGATTTTCTCACGGTGATCTCCCTGAATCTCAAGAGTGTCTTCTTTAAAGGCACCACCTGTACCGCATTTAGACTTTAAAGTTTTAAGAACTTTTTTAAAATACGCAGGATTATGAGGAAGTTCGTAGACTACTGTAACAGTTTTACCGCCTCTTTTATTTTTTTCTAAACGAAGTTTGAGAGTCACTTCTTTGGGATTAATGGATTGAGATGATCCTTTATTTTTATTACTTTTCTTTAAGTTCTTTCCTGGTGTTTCAGAAGAGTAAACTAATTCGTAATCATCACTCATACTTCTTTTGTCTCTTCTTTATATCAGCAGTTCTTTTTTGATTTTTCTTTAGTCCATCATAAATTTTCTGAAGTTCTGAAGGATCCATTTCAGTAACAGCAACTTCCCTCACTGAACCGACTGAGTTTTTATACTCATCACATTCATGTTTGAACCCATCTTCTTCAACAGGAATATTCT
>JAHDHG010000086.1 GCA_020631435.1 Bacteriovoracaceae bacterium
AAAATTAAAAAAAACTTTTTCAGATAGTTTTATAGCCTTATAATAATACTTTTGAAGATCTAGATTAGTTTTTTCAAGTACAGACAATGTGCTCTTTAATTGTTTATTTGATCTTGATATTAATTCTTTATAGTGTTCATTTTTGGAACTAATTTTTAAAAAGTTTTTATATATATTTAAAATTTTTAAATTATTCTCTTCTGCTAAATCAGAAAACCAAATAGTATTCAAATTTTTTGTCCCTATCTCAATACAAAAGCAATTTTGAAGAGTATTTATATCAATAAGATATTCAGAATTAAAAATTACATTCAATGCATCTGGGACCACCTGGGGCAAAGTAATAAATTGATCTGAACTTATGCCAGATAATTTGTGCATAGATTTAATAAAATGATTCTTTTCACTTTCAGGAAAGTTGACTAAATTAATCATAAAAGCAGATATTCCCCCATTTAATTTAAACTTAAATAAATTACAACTTCAACCGATAATATATATAGCCATGAGCAGAAATAGACCTAAATTAAAACTTATCAAAAACAAAGAATCTAAGTTTGTAGATGAAGATAAGAAGAAAATCTATGAAATGGCAGTAAGAAGTATTCTAAAAACTTTAGATATAAAAGATAATTACACATACGGACATAGTCTTCGAGTTGCTCAAAATTGTTTAATTTTAGCTGATTTCATGGAGATGGATAATGTTGATATGTATGATCTCGAATTATCAGCTCTTTTTCATGATATTGGAAAAATTGGAATTCCAGATCGAATCTTATCAAAACCACACCGATTAACCGAAGATGAATTTGAAGTAATGAAAAGGCATCCCGAATTAAGTTATGAAATTTTAAAAGATTTTGAAGGTTTTGAAGAGATTGCAGTCAGCGCTAGACATCATCATGAAAGATTTGATGGAAGAGGTTACCCAGACAAACTCTCTGGTCACGACATCCCTCTCTACTCAAGAATAATCCTTATCGCTGATACCTTTGATGCAATCACCTCTTCAAGAGTGTATAGAGAGGGCAAAGATGTTTCTATTGCATATCAAGAACTCTTGGAAAATGCTGGGACTCAATTTGATCCAGTCTTAGTTAAAAATTTCATAAAAGCCATGAAGAAACATCGTAATTCTAGCGAAGAAAAAACATATATTACATTAATTAAAGATATCAAAGATAAATTAGACGAAGCAGCTTAACGACAAGCTTTTACTTTTCGATTTAAATCAACACTTTTTTGTTGCACTTTCTGACAAATCGTTTTGCTTTTATAAGTTTTTATTGCAAAACATTTTCTCTTTGAAGCAAGTTGTCCGCACTTTTCATAGTTAAACTTATCTAAACATGCCCAGTGACCTTTTACACAGTTATAGACTAAACCTGAACCTGTTGCTAAGAAGTTAACTTTAACTGGTGTAGGTTCTTGAACGATTTCATCCTCTAGAATTTCTTCTTCAAACTCATCAACCGTTTCGACTTCTGGATCCTCAGTATTTCTTTCAAATGTCAGAAACAAAAGAATACATAATAGAAAAAATAGAAGCATAAAGAGAGGTTTTCTTTTCTTCTCTTTTTTTACTTTATCAACCTTAAATTGAACGGTTGCATAATCTCCGTTAAAGTTCCCTTCATCTTCTAGCGCTTCAACGACACCTTTTTGATTTTTTCTTTTTTGACCTTCAAAGTGATTTCTAACTTCCCTTGTAGGCGACACATCTGAGTTTTTTTGAGGAGTAAATACTGCTTGAACTTTCCTAGTATCGATCTCAGTTTCGACATCATCTCTATTCATATTTTCAGTATTATTAAATTTAACTTTAGTTTTAAAATGATCTGGTATGACAGGTTCATTTTCCTTAGGAATAGGATTTGCTTTTAAAATACTTTTATCTTCAAAGACAGGCAAGTCATTTTTATTTCTTACATTTCTTAGATCAATACTAACATCCGTATAATCTGAAAAATCGAGATATTCATCTTCCTCGGATTTGTCTCTAGAAAATATTTTTTTAAGAAAATTCAACATCTTAAATATTATACAATTTTATTGAAAAAAATTAAGCCTCTAATGAATACTGGATTAAAAGACTATCATTTGAAGGCGACAAAAGCTTATATCCATCTAGCTGGTTTTTGCTAATTTTAAAAGTAATTCTTTCTTCAAGATTAAATAAGTTTTTCTTAATCTCATGAAATAAATACCCCATCGTTTTTCTATCATTTACCTCACAACCTGGATGAATAAGTTTCTCTCCTTTTTTTTCATAAATAAATGAATCCAAGCAAAAGTGATTAGTATGTTTTTTGCAAAAATCAATCGTTAGAGTCAACTTATTGATAAAGTCTTCTATCGTAGAATTTCCCACAAATCTTAGTAGAAAATCATTGATTGATTTGATGTACTCACTCTCTATAATTGTTCCTTTATATTGAAAATTATCATCCACAAAGTTTTGATAGATCAAAAGGTCACCATCATTATAAAAAATACTAAAATCTATTAATCTATTTAGTTTCTCTTCTTCAATTGCAGCCCCTTTTTTACTTTCAGAAACTCCTCTCCCAGAAAAACCTAGATCTTTTTTATAGATCATGTTTTCAGGATTACTATCTAATACATTTTTAATAAATCTAACTTGATGATCAAAAAATTTGTTCTCAAGTTGAAACTTAAGAAGTGTACTTTTTTTCATAAAAGGTGAATTAATCTGATTAGAGTTAAAAAAAATATAATTTTGTAAGCCTGAAGTTTTTTTAAGTTTTTCTATTTTGGGACTAAGGTTATATTCCTTCTTTAAATATCTGAAATACTCTTCGCCATAACACTTAGGAGTATGCAATATGTCTTCTTCAATGAAGAAAAATAAATATTCAAACATATGAGCAAATCTTGAAGGAATAGTTTTATCTAGCTCGTTGAAATCAAAGTAATACATTATCTTCTTTTAGTAATTTTAAAACCATCGTCAAAACTTTCTAGGTTTGAAATGAAATTCGAATCCAGACCTACTGCTTTTCTAAATCTAGCTTGATAAGAAATGCCTATTGATCTTGCGGGGCTTAGAGGGAAAATCAAATTTTCTCTATAATAATCCCAAAGTGAAAGATCTCTTCTCCAATTATTCATAAAATGCACTCCGGACTTCACATGAGAAATTTCATCTTCAAATACTGTTTTTAAAATCTTAGCAGATTCAAGATCTCCAATTTCTTTGAATCTTTCATAAAAGTAATATGAAAAATCTAAATTTGCGGCCTCAAAAGTAAGTGACATCATTGAGCTAAAGTGTTCAGGTTTCTTTATCGATATTGCTTGTTTCCAAAAATAATCATTAATCGGAAAATCTCCAAATTCATATCCAAGAGAATTTAATTTTTCTTCATAAAGCTTAAAATGTTTCTGCTCATCAATTAAAGAATCAATAATAGATTTTTTAAAATTAATTAAATCAGGGGTTGATGAGAACTTTAGTAAAGCTAAAGCCATTATCTCAATAGCTAATAGTTCGTGATTAGCAAATGCATGTATGGCCCTTGCTCTCGACTCATCAGAATCAAAGTTTTTAGGAAATTTTAACTTTTTTTTAGAAAAAGAAATTTGCCCAGCTCTACCAGGTGAATTACATTGATATTGCTCAATTGAATCAAATTCTACTTTAGAAATTTCTTGAAGTTTATCGCTTAGTTTTTCTCCTTCGAGAATACTTCTTGCTATTTCTGTTAAACTTCTTTTTTCCATATTTTTTCTTAGAAAATTTCTTTTTTCTATTAAATCCAGGTCTTCTTTCAAATCTTTTTCTTGGATCATAATACTTTATAGTCTTTTCTGAAAGTAATAAATTAAGTTGAGCAACAGCTGCCTTTTTATTGATCCCAAGCTCCATTTCATCAAACTCAAAATATTTTTGATCAAAATGTCTCGCAAGCCATTGATACAACTCAACACACTTAATTGCTGTTTCTAAATAATCAATACTCTTGGAATCTGAATCTACTAGATCATTTTTTATCATTGATCCATTTGAAAATCGTGTCACAATACTTATAAAGTATTGAAGATGATCAGGGTTTCTTAAACTCACCGGCGCACAAGAAAATCCAAAGATTTCTTTCGCACTCATTTTTTGACTAGATTTATCATCAATCGCTTCAATCATTTCGGCCACTTCAATCATTTCAGAAAGATTGACGCATAGAAAAGGATCCGAAAACTCCATTTCATTAAAAAGTCTTAAAAACTCAGAAAACTTTAGGGTGATTAGTCCTTCTTCACTTAATGCTTGGTTCACACTTAGATATAAATCTAAGTCTGGTCCTAACATTGATTTCTCTTTGTCTTCTAAATCTGCAAACATGGCATCTTGTAAAATCGATTCACCATCTTCATTTTTCTCTAAATCTAAATAGCTGACATATCCTTTCGGAAAACGACCAAACCTACCTGCTCTACCTGCAATTTGTTTAATATGACTAATTGATAGTGGATGCTCCCTCGATTGAATAAATTTAACAAAAGTCGAAAAAACAATTCTTTTTACGGGAAGGTTCATCCCCATTGAAATCGCATCAGTACTTACGATAACACTGGTTTCTCCCTCATCAAATCTTCTGGCTTGTTCTCTTCTCACATCTGGGTTTAATGCACCATAAATTATTGAAACCTTATGACCTAACTTTTCAAGCTCAATTTTATTCTTAAGGGCGTTTCTTCTAGAAAATACAATCAATGCATCGCCTGATCTTAACTCTTCCATTTTAACAGGCTTTTTTTCAACTAAAAGTTCTGTTTTTCTCTCGTAAGTTTTAATTTCTAATTCATCACCCGTAAGCTTTAATATCTTCTCTACTAAAGGAAGAGCTGAGGCATCTCCGCATAAATGAATTTCTTCACTATCCATATGAATTAATGCCCTAGTCCACGCCCAACCTCTTTGAGTATCAGCAATCATTTGGATTTCATCAATCACGACACAGTTAAACTCATCTTTTAACTTTGCCATTTCAATAGTTGAGGAATAATGATTTGCATCTTCTTTTTCTATAACCTCTTCACCTGTTAGTAGAGTTGTCGGAACACCTTTTTCATTTAAGGTATCATAAATCTCACCAGCTAAAAGTCTTAAAGGAGCTAAGTAGCAACCCTTATCTGCCTTCGCTAATGCTTCTATTGCGTTATATGTTTTACCAGAATTTGTAGGGCCCATGTGATAAGTAATTTTTCTATTCTTTCTTCTTGCTTGTGAATGAATCCAAAAATGCCCCAAATAATCCCTAAGAATAGATGATGAAACATCTTTTCTTTTTAAAGCAAAAATAGTTTGAGTAAACCTAAGAAAATCTCTTTTTAAAAAACTGGCTGGTTTCCATAAGTTATTTCCTAATCTCGAAAAAAATCTATTTAACTCTTCATCTGAGAAAATCTCAGGCTTGATTTCATCAAGCTCAGAGAAAAGATATGCTTTCACTTTTTCAACATAAGAAGTAGCGACATTTCTCATGTCAGGGTTAAAAGAAAAGTTTTTCTTAATATAATCCTTAGTATCAGAATAGATTTTATTATAACTAGATTTTCTTAAATTCAACCTAGCTCTTTTCAGAATCACTTGTATCTTTTTATCTTGATCTGAATATAGGTATGAAATTCTATTTATTTTTTTATGTACTATATCTTCTTCTATTCTATCTTCTAGCTGAGTTAGAATATCATGAATACTTTCTTTGGTATGTTCTGCTACTCTAGTTCTAAAAAGTCCTACACAATCATTACACCTGCAATCAAGTGATTTCGCATTAAGCTTAATATTAAAATTTTCTTTTAAATTTTTTTCACACCCTTCATGGATTTCAATATATTGATCTATCCAGTGATCAATTGATTCTCCATATCCTTCGACTAGCTTCTCGTGAAACTCTCCCTCTACCGAAATTGGATAATCATCATCTTTAAAAAATAAATTTTCATAATAAAATAATCTATCTAAAACAAACCTTTCATTATTTAAATTTTCAATTTTGGTAAAGTCATTTTCTATAACGCTTAAAAAAGCAGGGTTTTCAGTCAAGAAAATATTTGCTACTTTTTCAAAATGAATGAGTACTGATAGTACCTTATTTGCATCTTCAAGATCTCTTAACTTATTTTTTTCTTCTTCAGATCTAAAATTATTAAGATAGCTTTTTCTTTTTTCTTCTAAATTATTTAAGACATCTGATAAAACAGGATGGTCTGAGCTTATTGACATAAGATATTGTAACTAAGTTTATAAAGATATACCAAACTAAAATAAGCTGGTAGTTGATCCTTTACCTATACCTTCAAAGGCATTAACAGTAATTTGCTCGTGCTTATCGGCATATTCAGACTTTACAAGCTTAGCGAAATGAATTGATAAGTTCTCTACAGTACTTTCTTGAGGAGTAATATAACAAATTTTCCCCGGAAACTTTCCTTCAAACACACCTTGTGAGGATTCATATTTCACATGAACAATAGGAGTATTGCTCAGTCTTCCTATTGGAAATTCTTGATCTTCATTCTTTTTTATCTCTTCTTTATTAACTACATTCTCCCAAAGAGCGAAGTGAATACAAGATGAGAAATGTTGAGTTGCGATAATTTCTTCAGTTTCATAATCTCTCACACTATTTCTAAACACATTGACTGTATTTCTATGGCCATGAAGTAGTCTTTGGCAGTTTCCGTAATGATCTTTGAGACCATGAGTATAATGAAAAAATGAACTTTCTTTTTCTAAATTCTCTTCTCTTAATCTTAACTTTATCGCCTTCACAGTATTTGGCATCTCTTTCATCACTTGTTTTTCAAGATAAGTAATCAAAGTTTCATTAGAAACATGTGCAGCATCTATCTCACAGACACCTTCTTCTGGACACCAATATTCCATAAATTCATCATCGTAACCAAAGTTTGCTTTAAAATAAACTCGTCCATCATTTCTTTGAACACTGCTTTGAGGTACTACAAATCGATGATCACAATCTCTATCGATGATTTCTTTAACTTTCTTTTTTGCCATTGAGAAATCATAAAGAACTCCTTCATGATCTGTTTCACCTATAAACTCTACATCAACAATTTGTGAATGCCCGACTGGCCCTAATTGATCAGAAAAGTATGCATAATCTAAGACTGTTACATGATCATAAAAAAGTGTAATTTTCATTATTTCTTTCCTTTCACAATTATACTTGAAACATAATTTTTTTGATGAAGAGGTTCTTCAAACTTTAAGATTTTAAAATCAGAAAATAGATTTAATAACTCTGCTTCTTTTAAATAATATTCTTCTGGATCTTTTTTTTCTTCTTTAATTCGTTGCTTAAGAGTAAATCCTTCATAAATGATAACACCCTCTGGCTTCAACCATTTTTTTATCTTTGCAATCATTTCTCTGTCTACATAATAAAAACAAATTATCGAATCAAACGAGTTTTCAGGAAAATCATATTCATCAAGATTCGCAATCACAGTTTTAATTTTCACACCAAATTCTTTTGCAAGAATTTGAGCTTTTTTAACTGCAATAGTACTTAAGTCAACACCAGTTACTTGGTAACCTTTTTTTGCTAAAAACACAGCATTCCTTCCTTCCCCCATCCCAAGATCAAGAACAGATGAACCATAAGGAATATAATGATAACTTTGTGATAAAAATTTAGCTGGTGCTTTCCCATAAATAAACTGAGAACTACTGTAAAGTTTATCCCATTTTGATTTAGTATCCTGACTTAACTTCTTTCCTGTTAATTGCTCATATCTTGAAGCAGGTACAGGCTTTCTCGCTTCCAGTACTGAGGAAAAACAAATCAATAAAAAGCATAGTTTTTTCACTCTTAACAACTACCGCATACAGGCAATTTTTTCAATTGAATAAGAGCTTTACGAGGATCTAGATATGAAGGAAAATGACTTATACAAGCTTTTTGGGGAGAATTTATGCGATTAATTTTATTTTTAAGTCTATTTATGATGGATTTTGCTTATTCGAAAGTTTCAAACATGGTTTTATTCAGTATCTCAAATGCTAGGAATGACTTATTAAGTGATGCTTCAAATGGTGGTGTTAACTATTATTTTAATTATGATCATAAGAATGGTCATCGATTTCAAGCTAGAAGTGGAATCAATCTTAACTTTGATACTTCAGAAGCTTCTTTAACAGATGCTAGGTTGAGACACAGATATACTTTTTATTCAAAAAAAGCAAACAAAGACGGTTGGATTGTAGGTTCTGATTCTAGAGTATACCTTGCGTTTTCTCAAAATTCACAAGATACCAAAGAATTTATTCCACTAATTCAACTTGCTCCTCACTTCACATATTCATTTACAATCGAAAATGATCTTACAATTGGACTTGCATACAAACCTATGTATTCCAGAACCTTCAATACTGTTGATAGGGTTCCAGCTGATCCTCAAGATCCTAATAATGGATTGGTCATTAATACTATCGATCAATCAATCGATCATGGTTTTATATTTACCCTCAGTTACTTAAAGATTTACTTTGAGGCATATTTCGATTTTAAAATGCAGTGGGATTCCCAGTCTAGAAGAGTAGATGATCAATTTAATACCTATCAAGAGCTATATTATGCAATTAATAATCAATTCTCAATTGGCTTAGGACATCAAAGCGGTGCATTTATATACGATAAAAGAGGATCGAATCAGACTTTTAAGTTTGCAGAAGGTGATTCATTTTACCTAATGGGTATTATTAATTTCTAAAACAAAAAAGCCTCTCAAAAGAGAGGCTTTTAAAAATATATTTTTCAAAAAGAATTATTTTAAAATTTCAGAAACAACAATAAAATCTTCAGCTTCCTCATCATCAAACGTGATTTCTAATTTTGAATCTTTAACAATTTCTAACTCATCAGAATCACCCGAATCATCACCTTGAGGAACAATAATTGGAGTTATAACTACTTCAACTTTTCTCCCATCATTTAAAACTTCTTCTAACCTTCTAGCAATATCCTCTGGATAATTATTGGCTACTATATCTTGAGGTTCTTCAGTTCTATCTTCAGATGTTAATTCCTCAGTCATTTCTTTTAAGTACTCTTGAATCTCTTCATCTTCCAAAGCCAGGTCTAGTTTACTAGGCACTGCATCTGTATTTCCTGCAACAACTCCCTGAGCTTCTCTTTGTTCAGATTGATCAGAATCAGATTCTCCTTCAGAAGCTTTAGCTTCTAAAGCAAGCTTAGCTTCTTGCTCTTGTGCAAATTTAGCTTCTCTTGCCTCTTTAATAAGAGTTTCTCTCGTCTTATATGGTGTATTTCTAGTATCTGAACAAGAAACCACCAAAATTGATGAAATGATTAATAAAATTGCTTTCATAAATACCGTCCTTTTTTTCAAGTATAACGCCCGAGAAGGTAAAAATGAGAAAGCTTGGATTATTTACAATGATCTGTCTAAAAATCAGACAATTTGAAAAAAGGGAGGAGAAATCCTCCCTCATATTAAATAGAGCTTACGCTACAGTAGTTTTATTTGCTCCAGGAATTCTTAAAGTTTGTCCTGGGTAGATCTTATTTGGATCTGAAAGCATAGGCTTATTAGCTTCAAAAATAGTATTGTACTGCATTGGATCTCCATAATAACTCTTAGAGATCTTTGATAAAGTATCACCAGACTGAACTGTGTAAAACACAGGCGTTTCTGTAACTGGAGTTTCAGTAGCAGCAGCAATAGTCATCGTATCTTCAACTTGAGCTATACCTTCAACATTTCCAACAGCAACGACAGTTCTTTCTCTAGTCGCTTGATCACAAGCTTCACCACAAACAGTTGCTTTGTCATCATTAACTTTTACTTCGAAGTTATTCACTTCAAACCCAAGCTTATTTACAAACTCAGTAATTTTCTCAGCTTTTTGCTCATTTGAATGGTCATTATTGAAAAAACTCATCATTTTTTCACCAGCATTTTTTACAAAATCAAAAATCATTTTGAACTCCTTTAAATTAAATTTGAAATCTAATGCTAATGAAATCATAGTTAGTGGTAAAGGAAGAAATTATTCCACTACTTATAATTAAAATAATCTAAATGTTTATAAATAAGCTCAATAAAAAAAGAGATAGTAGACTATAATAATTAAGTTAAGGTTTTTTGAAGATATGTCATATAAGGTTTTTTGATTTCCTCTATTTCATTATGAAGTTCATGTTTTCCATTAATAAACTCCATGAAGTAGACATCTTTACCATGTTTATCTAAATACTTGGATAATGCTTTCTTACTAACTACTTTATCTTTTCCTCCTATAGCACAATAAATTGGAAAATCTGCTTTAAGAGGTTTAGATCCTACTTCTCTTCCCGTTTTTACCAGATTAAATAAGAGTCTCGTTGATATTCCATCTAAAATTAACTCATCATTATCATATCCAAGATCACCTTGTTGATGATTTGTAAGATCTGTATCTGGAATCAAGTTTTTCAATTTAAAAGATTTACTTACTCCTGCAAGTTTATCTATCAAGGACTTAGGAAGTATTTGAGTAGACTCTCCAAGTCCACCTCCTGGCCTTATAGGAGGAGCACTTAAAAAGACCTTGTCAGGTTTAATAATTCCTAATGGAAAATTTTGAATAAAATTGGCCGTAATTAAAGCACCCATTGAATGAGAAAACAGAACATAAGATTTCATTTCATGAAAACTTTCAAGAAATTGAATCATTTTTTTTAAATCATCTGAGTATATTTCAAAACTATCTATGTCTCCTCTTTTTCCATCAGATTTACCATGTCCTCTTAAATCGTAAAAAAGAATATTAAAATGATCTTTAAAATAATCTTCAAAGAAATAATACCTACCTGAGTATTCACTTACGCCATGAGTTATGATTAGCCATGGCAAAGTCTTATCTGATTTTAATAATTGATAGTAAATATCTATACCAGAATCAACGTCTAATCTTCCCTCGAACCTTGCCATTTTCATTCCTTAATATTTAAAATTTCAAAATCTATTTCTCTGCTTATTTGCATTTTTCCATCACTCTGAAAGGTCATCCGAAAACTA